>JAHFDQ010000002.1:0-38545 GCA_023248915.1 Archangiaceae bacterium
AGGCCGATGGCCGGGTCGCCGAGGAGCGCGGCATGCTCGCGCAGGTGGGCGGGGGCCACCCGCACGTTCGAGTCGGTGATTGCGATGAGCTCGTACCGGGCCTTGCGCGTCAGCGTGATGAGCTGGTTCACCTTGGGGTTGTGCCCAGGCTCTCCTTCCTGCAGCACGAGCTGCACGCGGTCGGGGTACCGGTCCGCGAACTCCTTGGCGATGGGGTAGGCCAGGTCGGCCTCGCTGCGCACGCCAAGCAGAATCTCCCAGTCGGCGGGGTAGTCGATGGCCAGGTGGCTCTGGAGGTTCTCGCGGAGCTCGTCGTCGAGACCGCACAGGGGCTTTAGGAGCGAAAAGCTGGGGTACCGCAGGGGTTCGGGCGGTCGCGAGCGGCGGAGCTTCCAGAGTGCGTACAGCTCGACGAGCTGTACCAGCGCGCCGAAGGCCGCGAGCGCGAACAAAATCCACGTGGCGAGCGGCAGGGACATGGGCGCCCTGGCCTTCTGGCCTACAGCCTCTTCTTCATCAAGAGGTGGGGCATGCCCGCCTCTTCGAAGATGGCGCCTTCGGGTTGGTACCCACGCCCGCGGTAGAAGTCCATCGCTGACACCTGCGCGTGGAGCAAGATGCCGGCGATGCCCTTCTTCCGGGCCTCGCCTTCCAGCGCGGTGAGCAACAGAGAACCCACGCCCAACTTGCGCGAGGCGTGCAGCACCGCCATGCGCCCTACCTGCGCCCAGGTGCCCTTCTCGCCCTCGGGCGGAGCCGGCAAAGTCACCAGCCGCCCCGTCCCCACGGCGTGCCCCCCTTGCAGCGCGAGCAGGTGGTACGCCCGCGCGTCTTCGGCGTCGCGCTCGATGGTCTCGGGAACGTGCTGTTCCTCGATGAAGACGACCTCGCGAATGGCGAGCGCCTGAGCGAGGCCGGCCTCGCTGGTCGCTGGGACAATCTTCACGGGGGGCGGCGCAGCCACCATAGGTGGTCCGCGACGCTACCGGAAAAGCCACGCCCCGGACACGGCGAAAAGAAAGATGGTAAGGCCTTAACGGAAATGCCCCTTGAAACGTCGGCGCCGAGCCGGGTCGGCCTCATCGGGTTCTACGTGCTGGTGTTCGCCGCCACGGGAATCACCCTCCCGTACCTGCCGGCGTACCTGAAGTCCCTCGACCTCTCGGCGACAGAGGTCGGGGTGTTGCTCACCATCGGCCCTACCCTGGCGATGGTGGTCCCGTCCCTCTGGGGCCAGGTCGCGGACCGGACCGGCAGGCCAGACCGGGTGCTGACGTTGCTCGTCGTGGGCAGCGCCGCCTTCTTCGTCCCGCTGCTGTTCGTGCAACGGTTCGCGGTGCTGTTCGGAGTTCTGTGCGTCTACGGTCTGTTCTCGACCGGCATCTCGACGCTCATCGACAGCCTGACCTTGCACCACGTCGCGCTGCGGGGAGGCAGCTACGCGCGAATCCGGGTCTTCGGCTCGATGGGCTTCGTCGCTGCCTCGACGGCGTTCGGCGCGCTGGTGAACCGGGTGGACGTCACCGCGGTGGCGGTTCCACTCGCGCTCTTGGCGCTGGCCGCGGCCTGGAGCCTGACCTTGACGGCTCGTGTTCCGTCGAGTGGCCACGCCCCCAGCCTGCTCGGCGCCCTGTCGCTGGCCCGGTCGGCGCGGCTGTGGCCGTTCCTCGCCGCGGCCTGCATTCACTGGATTGCCTGCGCCCCTTGGAACGGAAGCCTCGCCATTCACCTCGCCGCGCTCCACCTGCCGACCTACGTGGTGGGCCTCGCCGCCGGCATGGGCGTCGTCGCCGAGATCGCCGCGATGCTCGCCTACCCGCGCTTCGCCGACCGCGTCGCCCCGCGCCACCTGCTCTTCGTCTCGTTCGCCGCCAGCGCCGCCCGCTGGGCCGGCATGGCGCTGACCAGCGACGCCGCGACGATCGTCGCGCTGTCGGCGCTGCACGGCCTGACTTTCGGCACCTTCTACGTCGCCTCGGTGGCCTACGTGGCGCGCCGGGTGCCGGTGTCCCTTCGCTCGAGCGGCCAGGCGTTGTTCGTCTCGGTGGCGTTCGGGGTGGGCGGACTGGTGGGGCTGCTCTCGGGTGGCGCGGCGTACGACGCGTTCGGAGGCCGGTGGCTGTTCGGTGCGGCGGCGGTCGTCGAGCTCGTCGCCGCGGCGGTCGCGCTGGGGCTGAAGCCGCCGACACCGGCCGGGCTGCTGGCCGAATAACCGCGCTCTCCCGCCGTCGGTCGCCGGGTTCAGGCCTGGAGGTCGCGCCCCGGTGCTAGAGTTTCAACCGACGATGGACACGCGGCTCGCCACGCTCTTCCTCGCGCTGCTCACGGCCAGCCCCGCCCTCGCCCAGCGGGAGTACTTCTTCGGCTCGGGTAAACCTCCCGTCTTTCGCGAAGAGGACGTCGATCGCCGGTTCGCCAAGTCGAAGCTGGCCCGGGCGCTGGCCCAGGGCACCGAAGACCCGGCCTGCATGCAGGTGCTGGGCGGGCTCTTCACGGTGCTGGCCGAGATTGGCCCGACCCTGCACAAGCGCGACGAGAACTTCTCGGTCGACCCTGCTCTCCTGCAGGCGATGAGCGCCCAGTTGGTCAGCCCGAAGTTCCCGGGCAACGCCTACCTGACGGCGATGGTGCGCCGGGTGCTGATCGACCGGAAGCTCCCCGACGAGTGGCTGGCCACGGCCGAGGCGATCAACTCGAAGGTGCAGATCATCGACGTCGGGAAGCTCAAGTTTCTCAACGAGGGGCTTTCGCCCATCGACAGCCTGTACTTCACGCTGCCCGCATTGCGCGACCGCTACGACATCGAAGTGCAGCGCGCCACCTCGGCCGCCTCGAGCGACGTCGCGGCCGACTTCCGGGACACGTACCTCGATCGCGACGTCGCGTGGGGCGGCGCGGTGATGGTCGAGGCGGGCATCGCCAAGCCGGTGACGCCAAAGGGCAAGAAGAAGCCGCCGCCCGAACCGGGAACCGAGCAGGTGATGGCCATTCTCGAGTGGTGGCCCCCGCAGCCGACCCAGACTCAAATCGTCGTCTTCGCGGCCAAGCCGGTTCCTCCGGTGAAGATCATCGCCAGGCTCGCCCCGAAGCAGTACCTCGAATTGGCGAAGGTGCCGAAGGGCAAGCGCCTGATGGTGCGCGGCCGCTTCTGGGAAATGAATCGCTCGGTCACCGAAGTCGAAGTACGCGACGCCCTGCTCTTCGAAGACCGGGACTGGTCGCAGGGGGCGCTCTTGGCAACCCCCGCGGCGGTGGCGGCGTGCCCGCTCGCGTTCAACGAGCTGACCGGTTCGACGCCGAAGCAGATCGGCGGGTTCGCGCACTAGCGACCCGCGGTTCGCGATTGGCACGGAGGCTGCTTCGAGTCGCCCAACGCTCGGAGGCCTCGATGAGAGTTGCCGGCACGGTGCGAGGCGAAGACGCCAAGCCCCTGAAATCAGGAAGCTTCAAGCAGGCCCTGCACCAAGTGAAGGGGGCCGCCCGTACCGACGCCGGGAGGGTCAATCCAGTCGGGCGGACTGGCACCAACCCAGGGGTGGCCGTCTCGTCGCGGGTCCGAGTTGCTTCGGCGCAGCGGGCTCGGGTCGACGGCCGGCCAGGGCCCGGCACGCCGGAAGGTCTCGCCCTGTCGCGCCAGCAGATGCACGCCGACGCGGGACGGCTGCTGACCGACCGGCGAGACGGGCAAGGTCACCAGAACGAGCGGGCGTCCGAGCGCCTCTTGGAGATGATCTCCCGCGAGCTTTGCGACGCGCCCGGCACTTCCCCGGAGATCGCCCGCGCGCCGGGCCCCGCGGCCGGGCTGCCCGTACATGGCCCTTCCGAATCGAGCGCGGGCGGAAGCGCTCCGCTGCCCTACGGGCTCGAGGGCGTCCGCTCGGGACGCTCGCCTGCGGGCCCGGAAACTGCCGCCACCCGCGCGGCCTCGGCGCTCGAGCTGGTCACCAAGATCGAGGCGTTCGTCCGGTCGCAGCGACCTGCCCTGGCCCTGACCCTCAACTCCGGTTTCGGAACCAAGGTCGAGATCGAACGGCTGGGCCCCAAGCAGGTCGCCGTCAAGGTGCACGGCCGCGGGGGGCCACCCGCTCCGGAAGATCTCGCCCGGCTACGCGACGAGCTGAGAGCCCGGGGACTGACGCTCTCGGCCCTGTCGGTGTCCTGACTTCCCGAGGGCGCAAACACGCGAGCTGCGGTGTCGCATGACTTGTGAATGCGGCGGTGGCAAGGTGCGTCTGGACCCTATTCCGTTCCGCCCGGCTGTCGGAACCCCGCCCGGAGATCGCAATGCTGAACCGCCTCTTCATCGCACTGTCGCTCTTTCCCAGCCTCGCCTTCGCCCAGCCCGCCGTCCGCGAACGGCCCCCGCCCCCACCTCCTCCGGGGCGCCCGTTGGCGAGACCCCAGGTGGGCCCACCCCAGCATGGAGCGAGCGCCGTGGTGCCCGCGCCCATCGTCCCCGGTTTCCGCGTGAACATCGCGCCTCCGGCGGCACGGGTCGAGGTCCGGCCGATGGCTCCTTCGCAAGGCCACGTCTGGATTGACGGCCACTGGAGATGGCGCGGCAACCGACACCTGTGGGAAGCCGGGTACTGGGAATTGCCTCCTTCGACAGGGTACCACTGGGTCGCGGCACGCTGGGTCAATGAGGGTGGCGCTTGGATGTTCTACGACGGCTACTGGGACCCCGGGTACACGCCCGTCGCTGAGACTCCCTACGAACCGCCTCCTGCCCCCCCCGAGCCGGTCTACGCCGAAGAACAGCCCCCGCAGAACATCGTCGAAGTTCGGCCGGTGGTTCCGTTCGCGGGCGCAGTGTGGATTCCCGGGTACTGGCACATCCGCGGCCATCACCAGCGGTGGATTGGCGGGCACTGGTCGGCTCCGCGCGAAGGCCATCGGTGGGAAGAGGGCCGGTGGGAACACGACCGCCGCCACTACCGCTGGGTGCCCGGCGGTTGGCGCCGCTGACGCCCTCTCCAGGAATTGCCGGCGCCTTTTCCCTTCTGGTTCGATAGCCTGTCGTCCCGATGGGTCCGGTGTCGAATCTCGAGCTGTCAAACCTGAGCGAGTTCGCCACCAAGGTAGTCCGGTTTCTCGAGGCGGAAGGCGAGACGCGCGCGGTGGCGTACGACGCCGGGCGCGACGAGCTGGCGGTGGGCGACGGCCAGGCGCTGACTCACTTCATCGGCTTGGGCAGGCTGAAGGCCCGCCATGACGCCATCGCCGAGGCTTCCGCCCAGGCGCGGGTGTTCGAGCGGGACCTGATCGCGCTGCGCCGCATGCCGACGTCCTTCGACGCCGCGGCGCGCCGCCTGTACCCCCGGCTGCGGCCCCGGGCGACGCTCGCCACCCTCGAGCTTCGCCGCCAGGTACTGAGCGCCATGGGCCAGGGCGACGGAGACGACATCTCGGTGCCGCACCAGGAAGTCAACTCAGCGTTGGCCGTCCACCTCGTGTTCCAGCTCTCCGAAGAAGCGGTCGATGTCGGCCAAGACAGGCTCAAAGCCTGGGGGCGAAGCTTCGACGAGCTGCTCGAGGTCGCCGTCGCGAATCTCGCCGCGTTGCCGGAGGACGAGCCCCGCGAGCTCCGGCCCGGCCTGTGGGCGCTGACCGGAGAGTCCGGTCACGTCGCGGCGCGTCTGGTGGTCGGTTCGGCGCTCGAGAAGACGACGCTGGGGCCCGACGCGGTGGCGATGGCGCCTAACCAGAACGTCCTGTTGTTCGCCGACCCGGCCGACGACGCGGCGCTGATTCAGATGGCGCGAATCGGCCTCGAGGCCAGCCAAGCGCCGCTCGGGCTCTGGGGCGTGACGATGGCCCGTAGTGACGGCCGGTGGGACCCGTGGCTTCCGGAAGCTTCACGCCCTTCCCACGGCCCGTTGAAGCTGGCGCGGTTGCCGGGCACGGCGAGGCTGTACGCGGCCCACCGCGACATCCAGGCGGCGTGGCACGAGATTCAGAACGTCGCGGACGAGGTCTCTCCGCTCTTGGCGGTGCAGGACGACGGCAAGCCCTACGGTTCCGCGGTCTGGCAGCGAGGAGTCGCCACGCTGTTGCCCCCGGCCGATCGGGTCGCAGTCGTCGACGTCTCCACCGGCGAGCCCCGGGCCTGGAGCGTGCCCTGGGCCGACCTGGCCACGCTGGGCGTCACCCTCGTGCACGTCGAGGGCGTGCTCGACTACTGGCGGGCCACCGGCGACGTGCCGCTCGAGTCGATCACCAGTTACCCCCGTCTGCAGTAGAGGGCGGGCAGCGCGTCGGCTCAGCTCGCGCGCGCTCTTCCCGAGCGACGGCGCGACAAGAAGGGCAGCAGCGCGGCAAGGAAGAGGACGGGCCCCGGGACGACTCCGCACCCGCCGGGGCTCGAAGGAGCGGCGCCTCCGCCGCCACCTCCGCCGGCGCCCGAACCACCCGACCCACCCCCTCCGCCGCCCGAGCCTCCCACGGCGACGGTCGTCACGCGGCTGACGCCATAAGGTTCGAGCGTCGCGGTGACGGTGAGGTCGCCGGGTTGGGTGGGCGTCACGGCGACCGACTTCGTCGTGGCGTTGTCGGTCGCGTTGAAGTCGGTCGCGGTGAGGGTATTCGTGACGTCGATGCCCGCGCCAACGAGGTGCACCGTGACGGTCTCGGAACCCTGCGGTGCGGCGGTGACGAGGACAGCCCCCGCGCTGCCGGCCACCAGGCCGACCAGCACCTGGGCGAGCGGCGCCACGGTGACGGTGTTCGAGTCGATGTCGACGTAGCCCCCCTGCCCCGTCGCGTTGCCGCACCAGCAGGTGGCGCTGACGGCCCGCGCCAGGTACCGGGCGCCCGCGGGCTGGCTGGTCGCGGTGTGGGTCGAAGAACCCGAGGGGTCGACCCCCGCGGTGAAGCCCGTCGACAGGTAGCCGAACTGGGTGCCGGTCGCGGCATAGTGGAAGTCGGCTCCGCCGTTGACCCCGAAGTGCTTCTGGGGCGCTGACGAGGTGCAAGACAGCGAGCAGGTGAGGTCGAGGCTCATCGCGAGATCGTACCCGCCGTAGGCGTTGAAGGCCCCGGGGGTGAGCGTCATCGTCCCCGCGATGGACGCGGCGTGGGCGGCGGCTGCGGCGACGAGCGAGGCGAGGATGAGTGCGCGCATCGGCGCAGTCTGGCCCTGGCCCGGGCCGGGCTACAAGCCCCCTTGCGTGCCGAGGCGGACGGACCGCGCTTGGGCGATCTGTTACCTGCCCGTGAACTTGGCGGGGCGCTTCTCGAGGAAGGCCAGCACGCCCTCCTTCAGGTCTTCGCTGGGGAGGATTTCGGTCATCGCGTCCTGCTCGAGGTCCAGCGAATCGCGCAGGCTCATGCCCAGGCCCCGGTCGATGACGCGCTTCGACCAGGCAACCGCGAGCGGGCCGGCCTGGGCGATCTCGTGCGCCAGCGCCTTGGCCCGGATGAGCGCGTCGCCGGGCACCACCAGCTCGTTGACGACGCCCAGCTCGAGCGCCCGGACGCAAGGGTACTGGCGGCCGGTGAAGATCCACTCCTTGGCGATCGCCGGCCCGACCAGGCGGGCCAGCCGCGTGGTGCCGCCCAGATCGGGCAGCATGCCGATCTTCGACTCGGGGAAGCCGAAGCGCGCGTCGCTCGACGCCACCCTCAAGTCGCAGGCCAAGGCCAGCTCGAGCCCGCCGCCCACGCACGCGCCCTCGAGGGCGGCGAGGGTGGGCTTCTCGAGCTCTTCGAGCCGGGTGAACAGGTTCTGGAGCTGGCGCTGCACCCGGCGAATCTTCTCGCCGTTCGGCCTGGACGACAGGTGCTCGAACAGCACGCCCAGGTCCATGCCCGCGCTGAAGGCCCGGTTGCCGGCGCCGGTGAGCACCACCGCGCGCACCGACGCGTCGTCGGCGGCGCTCGTCAACATCGCCTCGGCCAGGGTGAGCATCTCGAAGGTGAGCGCGTTGCGCTTCTCGGGCCGGTTCAGCGTCACGACGAGGACGTCGCCGTCGCGTTCGGTGATGAGGTCGGGCATCAGGGTTTCTCCATTCGTCTCATGACTTCCTCGGCCTGGCCGAGAAGCCCGCGGGACAGGCCGAGGCCTCCGTCGATGGTGAGGCACGCGCCGGTGACGTAACTCGCGAAGGGCGACGCCAGGTAGGCGACGGCGTCGGCCACTTCGTCCGACGACAAGAGCCGCCCGAGGGGAATGGTTGCTGACAGCGCGGCCTGCACCTTCGGGTCATCGAAGCCGAGGTTCTTTGCGGCGTTTTCGGTCACCACGATGCCCGGCGCGACCGCGTTCACGCGAATCTTCTTCCGCCCCCACTCGGACGCCAACGTCTGGGTCAGGTTCCATACGCCGGCCTTGGCGGCTGCCGAGTGCGCGACACCCGGGGCCCCCGTCCAGGCGTAGGTCGCGATGAGGTTGACGATGTTGCCCGGCGCGTCGCGCCCTATCCAGTGCTTCGCCGCGGCGCGCGAGCACAGGAAGCTGCCGTTCAGCACGATGTCGACCACGGTGCGGAACCCGTTGGGCGTCAGCGACTCGGACGGCGAGGTGAAGTTCCCCGCGGCGTTGTTCACAAGCACGTCGAGCCGGCCGAACGCCGCGAGCGTCGCGGCGACGAGGGCGTCGACCTGGTCGGGTTCGCGCACGTCGGTGGGCACGGCCAGGGCGTGAATACCCTGGGCGGACAGGTCTCGCGCCGCGGCGTCGAGCACCTCTTTCTTCCGGCTGGCGAGCACCACCGACGCACCGAGGCGGCCAAGCGTGCGCGCGATGGCCTTGCCGATTCCGGTGCCACCGCCGGTGACAATCGCAACGTGGTGCTCGAAACAACCCTGCGGAAGCATCTCGGCCAGCGGTCTTGGCTACCCCGCGAACGGATTGGGGTCGAACAGAGCTCGCTTGCCTTCCTTCTCCTTGAATTCCTCGGCCTCCGGCAGCGCCGCCTTCTTCTCGGCGATGTTCGGCCACTTGGTGCAGTACTCCTTGTTGAGGGCCGTCCACTCCGCCCACTTCTCGGGCAGGTCGGACTCGGGGAAGATCGCCTTGGTCGGGCACACCGGTTCGCACGCGCCGCAGTCAATGCACTCGTCGGGGTGAATGACGAGGAAGTTCACGCCCTCGTAGAAGCAGTTGACCGGGCAGACTTCCACGCAGTCGGTGTACTTACACTTCACGCACGGCTCGGCGACGATATAGGCCACTGGAGAGACTCCTTTCAGGGAGAAACTTGGCGCGGCACACTAGGAACAACCCGCGGCCCGCGCAACAGGGAATTCGGGACGGGAGCGCTCTCTAAAACAGCCCCTGAGCCCGCAACAGCTCGGCGACCAGCACCGCTCCTTTGGCCGCCCCCAGCTTGGTGTTGTGGGAAACCAGGACGTACTTGACGCCGTTGGCCAGCACCGCGTCCTCGCGGATTCGGCCCACGCTCGTGGCCATGCCGCCGTGGGTGTCGCGGTCGAGCCGCGGCTGGGGGCGGAACGGGTCGTCGAGCACCTCTATCCACCTCGGGGGGGCCGACGGCAGCCCGCGCGCCGCCGGGTCGCCCGTCCACTCGCGCATCGCCTGGGCCACCTCGGACGGCGAGGCCTTCTTCGACAGCGAGACGTAGACCGCCTCGGTGTGCCCGTCGAGCACCGCCACCCGCGTGCAGGTGCACGACACCCGCAGCGGGTGGGGAAGCACCGCCGCGCCTCGCAGCGTTCCGAGAAGCTTCTGGGTCTCGACCTCGACCTTGCCCTCTTCCTTGGCGATGTGAGGAATGACGTTGTCGAGAATGTCGAGCCCGACGACGCCGGGCGACCGGCCGGCTCCCGAGACCGCCTGCAAGGAAGTCATCAGCACCGCCTCGACGCCGAACGCCTGCTGGAGCGGCGCCAGCGACACCGCCAACCCGGTGGTGGTGCAGTTGGGAATGGGGACGATGAAGCCGCGAAAGCCCCGCCGGCGGCGCTGCTCGACGACGAGCGGGGCGTGCGCGGCGTTGACGGGCGGCAAGAGCAGCGGGACGTCGTCTTCGTACCGGAAGGCGCTCGCGGTGGACAGCACCGGGACGTCCTTGGCGAGGCGGGGTTCGAGCTCGCGGGCGACGTCCGACTCGACCGCCGAGAACGCCAGGTCGAAGTCGCCGCCCTTGACCGCCGCCCCGTCGAGCACCGGCAGCGCCGCGACGCGGGCCGGCAGCGGTTCGTTCACGAACCAGGCGGTCATCCCGTTCGAAGCCTTCAGCGCCTCGGCGTACGTCTTGCCGGCCGAGCGCGCCGACGCCGCCACCGCGGCGACCTCGATGAACGGGTGACCTTCCAGCGCGGTGATGAACTGCTGCCCGGCGATGCCGGTCGCGCCGACGACGACGGAACGGAGCTTGGCCATGGTCGGGTTGTTACCCCATCACGCCCCGGCGGTCACGAGGCGGTCAGCGCGCGACCGTCCAGCCCTCGTGGGCCGGCGAGGCATGCCGTTCGGTCGGGTACCCCGCCTGAATCCACTCACGCAGGCCTCCGTCGAGCACCTCGGGCGCTCGCCCGCGCAGGCGCAGCAGCCGGGCCGCGCGGCGCGAGTCGGCGCCGTCGGGCTCGAAGCCGCAGAGCACGATCAGCTCGTCGTCGGGGAGGCTGTCCGCGCTCTGGGTGAGCTCGGAAAGCGACAACCGCATCGCTCCGGGAATGTGCAGCATCAGCTCGTCCCACGCTTCCCGGTCGCGAAGGTCGATGACGAGGACCTCGTCGTCGCCCAGCCGAAGGAGCAGCTCCGTGCATTCCATGACGCTCGGACCTCCTGATTTTCCAACCCGCCGAACTCGCGACCCCATCCTTTCCTTCCCAAGCAGGCCCTCGTCAGGCCGCAGACTCGCGGCGGACAGAGGCCGTTTGCTAGTGTCCGCGCCTCTCCTTCCGCCGAGCGAGCCCCATGGTCGCGTTCACCCTCGTACCGCTGATTCTTTCGGCAAGCTTTACCCCCGCCTTCACCGAGCGGGCGGTAGGGCCCCAGGGCGCGCTGCGGCTGGGCGTCGGGACGCTCTCCCTGCCGCTCCAGGGCGAGCTCCGGCTGGCGGCGCGCGGCTACGCCCTTTCGCGGCGCGCCGAGCTCGGCCTGCCGGCGACGTCGGATCTCGGGGCGGCGGTCGCGTTCGGCACGCGCTTCGGAGCTTCCTTCCGCCTGCCGCAGCAGGTGGACGGCATCGAGGTGTACGGGGCGGAGGTGGTGGTGACGATCGACTCGAGCCGGCGCGTCACGCAGGTTGCCTCGAACCTGGCGCCGTACCGGAAGAGCGTCCTCGACTGGCGGATGACGCCGGCCGAGGCCCTGGCGCTGGCCGCCCGCGAGGTGCCCCTTTCGCTGGTGCAGGCCGGCGGCGCGCCGTACGGGGGCACCCGGCGACAGCTCTTCGAGGTGGGTGACGAGGTTCACTCGGGTTACCTCGCCTACGTCCCCTCGGTCGACCTGCGGCAGAACTGGCTACTGGCGATCGACGCCACCACGCACGCGCTGCTCTGGGGGCAGAACCGGGTGTTCCACGCCGCGGACGACGCCCAAGTCTACCTGGCGAGCCCCGGCGGGCTGGACGCCGGCGTGGGGCGCACGCCCACGAGCCCTGTGAAGCTCGAACACGCGGACGGCGGGTCGATGCTGCTGCCGAACGACGGAGGCTTCCTGGAAGGAGACCTGCTCGAATCGTTCGGCTGCTGCCCGAACCAAGGCTGCTCGACAGGCGCCGACGCGGGGCCGAAGCGCGCCGACGGAGGCCTCAAGTACGGCAACTTCACTGTCCTCTACGATGTCGTCGAGTGCGACCGGGTGCAGCGAGCGTCGAACGACCCTGCGTCGAACCCCGACGCGAGCTTCGTCTACCCGCCGGTCGACCCGCCGTGGCTGCTCGACGGAGGCGCGGTGGGCCCGGTGGCGCAGGCTGACCTCGCCGACTCGGACCCGTTCTCGGAAGTGCAGGCCTTCTACCAGGTGAACGCCGTCTACGACTTCGTGAAGGCGTTGTCCTCGGCCGCCGCGCCGGTCTTCCCGGCCAACGTGCCGGCCATCGGAGAGTTCAAGACTCGCGACGCGCAGTTGGCGCCCGCGAAGCGCACCGCCGTCTGGTCGAACGTCACCATCCCCGACTACAACGACCTGTACGCGAACATCAGCATCGTCGGCTGCGCGACCGGCGGGCCCTGCACCACCCACACCGATCGCCTCGCGCGGGTGGACAACGCGGCCTACATGGCCAAGGAGAACTTCCAGCAGCTCGTGCTCCCCGACTACATGCTCGATGTCGACACCCTGATGATTTTTCAGGGCGAGCGGGCGGACTGGGGGTACGACTCTGCGGTGCTCTGGCACGAGTTCGGCCACGGGGTGATCTACGCGACCGCGAAGTTCAACTCGTTCACGATCGACGGCCGGTCGGGCAACAACGAGGGAGGCGCGATGCACGAGGGCATCGCCGACTACCTCGCCGGAGCCTTCGGGCAGAACCCCAAGATGGGCGAGTACGTCGGCCCCCGCATCGCCCAGGGCAACTCCGGGCAGCTCGCGCAGGAGATGCCGCTGCGCAACCTCGAGAACACCTTCGCCTGCCCCGACGTGCTCTGGGGCGAGGTGCACCAGGACAGCCAGCACTTCTCGGCCGCCCTCTGGGAAGCGCGCGAGCTGCACTTCCTCGGCAACGACTCGGGGCGCACCTTCGACGCCGCCGTGTACGCCTCGCTGGTGTCGATGACGTCCGACATGGGCTTCGAGGCCGCGGCCGCCGTCATCGCCGCCCACCTGCCCGCCGCCTTCCCCGGCGTGCAGGCCGACCAGACGATGAAGGCGATCTTCGACTCCCGCGGAGTCACCCACTGCTCGAAGGTGGTGGACGTCACCGGAGCGACCGGGGCGCGCCCGTACTACGGCATCGGCGGCCGCGACGAAGCAGGGCTGGCGATCGGGTCCATGGTCCCGGGCCCGTACCAGATGAAGGTTTCGCTGCCGAAAGGCGCGCGGAGCCTGAACGTCACCGCCGCGATTCAGGCGGACCCCCTCGGGCAGAGCCAGACCTCGGCCGAGCTGCTCGTCAAGGTGGGCCAGCCCATCACGTTCAACCGCGCCTCGAGCGTCGTCACGAACGACGCCGACGTCACCGCCGGCGCGGTGGCCGCGGGCAGCAGCCTCTCGGCCCAGGCGATGATCGACGTGCCGTGCGGAGCCGACCTGTTCTTCACCCTCGCGACGACCGGGGCGCAGGGAGAGGTTCTCCAGGACGTGGCCGTCGATGTAATCAAGGCGGTTTCGTGCGCGCCCGACGCGGGCATCGATGCGGGCACTGACGCAGGCGCAGTCGACGCGGGAGCGCCAGTCTCGATTCCGTCGATCGCGGAGGAAGGTCGGGCCGGAGCCGGCCGCGCGCCCGAAGGTTGCGGCTGTGGCGCTTCGGGAGGAGGGCTGGCGCTGGCGGCCGCCGGACTGGCCGCGGCCCTCGCGCGTCGCCGGCGACAGGCGCCTTCCGTTCACCCCGAGCGGCGTCGAGGGCCCCGTAGTTGAATGCTCCTCGACGGAGCTTCGCTACAAGCCGAACTGGCGGGCGATGATCTCGTTCATGATCTCGCTGGTGCCTCCGCCGATCGGCCCCAGCCGGGCGTCGCGCCAGTGGCGCTCGATGTCGAACTCCTTCATGTAGCCGGCGCCGCCGTGAAGCTGCAGCGACGCGTCGGCGATGCGGCAGCACATCTCGGTGGCGAGCTTCTTGGCCATCGACGTCTCGCTGATGGCGAACTCGCCCCCGGCGTGCAGCCGGAGCGCGTGGTAGGTGAGCTGCCGCGCAGCCTCGAGGTCTGTCGCCATGTCGGCGAGCCGGTGCTTGACCACCTGGAACTCGGCCACCGCCTTGCCGAAGGCCCGCCGTTGCTTCACATAGGCCACCGCCCCAGCGAGAATGTCGTCGGCCGCTCCGACCGCGCCCAGCGCCAGCGACAGCCGTTCCCACTGGAAGTTGCCCATGATCTGGTAGAAGCCCTGCCCCTCTTCGCCGAGCAGGTTCTCGGCCGGCACCCGGCAGTCCTCGAACACCAGCTCGCCGGTGTCCGACGCCCTCCAGCCCAGCTTCTCGAGCTTCTTTCCCACCGAGAAGCCCGGGGTCCCCTTCTCGACGACGATCATCGACAGGCCCTTGTGGCCCTTGGTCGGGTCAGTCTTCACCGCCAGCACCACGAAGTCGGCCCGGACGCCGTTGGTGATGTACGTCTTCGACCCGTTCAGCACGTAGCCGCCGTCCACCTTCTTGGCGGTCATCTGCAGGCCCGCGACGTCCGACCCGGCGTTGGGTTCGGTGATGCCGAGCGCTCCCACCTTCTCGCCGCGAATCGCCGGCGCGAGGAAGCGCTTCTTCTGGGCGTCGGTGCCGAACAGGTGCAGTGGGCCGGTCGAGATGGTGAACTGCGCCCCCAGCCCGGCCGCGACTCCGCCCGACCCGCAGCGCCCCAGCTCTTCGATCAGCACCGCCTCGAACAGGCAGCCCGCGTTCGTCCCACCGTACTCCTCGGGGTACTTGAGGCCGAGGAACCCCAGCTCGCCGAAGCGCCGGAAGAGCGCGAGCGGAAACTCGCCCTTGTCTTCCCACTCTCGGGCGAAGGGCCGAAGCTCCTTGTCCACCACCGCGCGAACCGTGCGCCGAAACGCCTCGTGCTCTTCCAGGTACAGCCCGTAGCCGGCCTGCATTCGTCAGCCTCCTGATTCGCGAATCGGCCGACTCTACCTTTCTTGACCGGTTGCGCGAGGGGTGCGTATAAGCCGCGCCATCGTCCATGGCGCCATAGCCAAGCGGTAAGGCAAGGGTCTGCAAAACCCTCATTCCCCGGTTCGAATCCGGGTGGCGCCTCAACTGGCCCGGCGCGCCTGGCTCGCCGGGCCGTTTTTTCACCTACGCCTCGATCGCGCGAGTAGCCTGACGGCTGTGTGGCCGCTGGCCTTCGGGCTGTCTTTCGTCCTCGCCGCGGGCGACGCGGGCCTGGGGCTGCCACCGCCTCCCGGCGACCCGCTGGCCGGCACCTACTCGAAGCGCCTCGACTTCCGCGGAGGCGCGCCCATCGTCCCGGTGCGCCTGATGGAAGGCCAGACCGAGGTCACCTTCACGCCCCGGGGCCGGGCCCGCTTGAAGGTCGCCGGCGACATCGAGAAGACGGTCGAGTCGCCCGCGGGAGCCGCCCTCAAGGTCCGCCTGGTCGAAGGCACTCCGGCGGTCGTCTCGGCCCGCATTCAGCTGGCCGAGTTTCCGTTCGTGGACAAGGCGGGGCTCGCCGCCGAGCAAGCCCAGTGGGCCGAGCGCGGGGTCGCCACGCGAGTGCAGACGCTGGGCTCGGTGTACGGCATCGCCGGCAAGGTCATCGACAACCGGCGCTACCTGCTGGTGGTGGACGAGCAGCTCGCCGACGCGGACGCCCTCGGCAAGCGCCAGGCCGAGCTCCTGCGCTCGTTCGGCGTGCGCACGACGTTGCTCGAGAAGCTCGAGAAGCCTCCGCGGGGCAAGCTCGAGCTGACGGACGCGCAAGGGGCGCCCCTCGCCCTGGCGGACGGGCGGATCGTCGTCGAGACGCTCGACGGGGCGGCTCTCGACGTGCGCCGGGTCGAGTATGGCGTCGGCTATGCCTTCCACGGCTTCCAGGACAGATCCTTCCGCGGAGGGCTCGAGCTGACGGTCGACCGCGCCGGGCACCTCGCCGTCGTCAACCTGGTCTCGCTGGAAGACCTGTTGAAGGGGCTGGTGCCGTCGGAGATCTTCGCCCGCGCCCACCCCGAGGCCTTGAAGGCGCAGGCGGTGACGGCCCGCGGCGAGGTGCTGGCGAAGATCGGCTTGAAGCACCTGGCCGACCCCTACCTCTTGTGCGCCGAGCAGCACTGCGCCGTCTACAAGGGGTTGTCGGGCGAGGCGGCGTCGACGAACGCGGCGGTCGACGCGACTCGCGGCGAAGGGCTGTTCGACGCCACCGGCAAGCTGGTCGACTCGGTCTACAGCGCGGTGTGCGGCGGCCACACCGAAGACAACGACGTGGTCTGGGGCGGCCCGCCCAACCCGTCCTTGCGAGGTCGGCCCGACCTCTTGCCGGGGAAGTCGTCCGGGACGACTCCCAAGGACTTGCCCGCCTTCCTGGCCGCCGAGCTGCCGGCGGCTTGCCGCCTGTCGAGCTTCGCCCAGCCTTCGAAGTACCGCTGGGAGCGCCGCTTCACGGCCCGTGAGGTGGACGAGCTCACCGCGTCGCTGAAGCTGGGCCGGGTAATGGCGATCTCGGTGGCCGACCGCGGCGTCTCGGGCCGGGCGCGGCTGTTGACGCTCTCGGGCGAGCTCGGGGCGACGCAGGTTCGCGGCGAACTCAACATCCGCAAGCTGTTCGCCAACCTGAACAGCGCGATGTTCGTCGTCACGGCCGAACGCGGGCCGGACAAGAAGCTCACCGGCTGGCTGTTCAAAGGCGGCGGCTGGGGCCACGGCGTCGGCATGTGCCAGACGGGCGCCATCGGGCGCGCAGAGGCCGGGCAGAGCTACCGCGACATCCTCTCGCACTACTACGGCGGCGCCGAGGCGGCCCGAATCTACTGACGTGAGGTAGGCGTGGCGCTTACCTGACCTCCGAGCCGTCGAGCCGGTTCGAGTCGATTCGCGGCGTTGCGGCACTCCGGGGTCGTGCCTTGGAGATCGACTTTCGAGGCACCATCTTTTTGCGGGCAGAGCACGGGGGCCGACCGTGTTCTACGGCGTTATGATCGGTCGAGCGTGGGGCGAATGAGCATCTACCCCGACGAACCCGGACGCCGCCGCGACGGCCTGGGCCGGGGCCTGCTCGCGGCGCTGCTGGCGCTCGCGTTCCACGCCGTCTTCGCGACGCTGCTGGTGTTCGTGTCATTGCTGCACTTGAAGCTCCCGGCTGACCACGCGCCGCCGCTCCGGGCGGTGACGTTGCGGTCGCTGACGCCGCACGAGTGGTCGACGAACCGGGGCGCCTCGAAGCTCGACGCTCGCCGCGAGGACGAACGCGCCGTCGCCCGCCGCGAGGAGGAACCGCCGAAGCCCGAGAAGAAGCCCGAGGTGGTTCCAAAAGGCCAGGTGGTGGACGTCGCCCCAGGCAACGGCGAAGAGGCCGCAGACGCCAAGTACCTGGCCGAGTCCGCGAACAAGGTGAAGAAGGAAACGCGCGCCAAGGACCAGACGGCCTTCTACCGGAACGCCCAACCGCGACGGACCTCGTCGGCCCCGGTCGAAGGCAGCGGCCGCGACCAGGTAGACAAGGCTCAGGTCGCCGGCAACAACGGCATCGGCGACGACGACCGGCCGTTGCGCGAGCCGGGGCCGAGGAAGAGCGTCTTCGAGATTCCCGACGCGCACCGGCGGGAAGAGATCGCCCTGAAGACGAACCTCGACGGCCGGGGGCCCGGCGCGCCCATCTCGAACCAGGCGCAGAGCGACGAGGTGCGCGGCAACTCCAAGCGTCTGAAAATCCAGCCGGGAGACCCCGGCGCCACCGAAGAGGCCTCGCGCGGGCACACCGGCCTGCCGGGCGTGGCGAGCCTGACGCCTTCGATGGCGGTGCTCGACAAGATCTCTGGCGCCGCGCCGAATGATCACCTCGCGAATACCGACGAGGGCGAAGGCACCTACCTCAACACCAAGGAATGGAAGTTCGCGAGCTTCTTCAACCGGGTGAAGCAGAGCGTCGGCATGCACTGGGACCCCGGCACGTCGCTTCGCCAGCGAGACCCGACCGGCGACATCTACGGCGGCCGCGACCGGTACACCCTGGTCAACGTCACGCTGAGCGACGCGGGAAACGTGAAGGACATCTACGTCGAGAAGAGCTGCGGCGTGGACTTCCTCGACCTCGAGGCGATTCGGTCGTTCGAGCGCGCCCAGCCCTTCCCCAACCCGCCGCCGGGGCTGGCGTCGGCCGACTCGACCGTGCGCTTCTCGTTCGGCTTCTTCCTCGAGATGGGCGGCGGCCCGAGGCTGCGGCTCTTCCGGCAGGCGAACTGACGCCTAGGCCCGCGTCCCGTCGCTAGCCGACGCAGGTCGCGACCAGCTTCCGATCGCCGAGCGTGTTGTTGACCCGGCCCACCGAGGGCCAAAACTTGGACTTCCGCGTGTGCTCGGTCGGAAAGGCCGCGCGCGACCTCGGGTAGGGCCGCGTCCACTCGTCGGCCGTCACGGCGGCAGCGGTGTGGGGAGCGTTCTTCAGGAGGTTGCCCTCGCGCGGCGCCTGGCCCGATTCGATCTCGCGAATCTCGCCGCGGATGGAGATCATCGCCTCGCAGAACCGGTCGAGCTCGTACTTCGACTCGCTCTCGGTCGGCTCGATCATCAAGGTTCCGGGCACCGGGAAGGACACGGTCGGCGCGTGGAAGCCGTAGTCCATCAGCCGCTTCGCCACGTCGTCGGCCTCGACGCCCGAGGCCTTCTTCAGGTCGCGCAGGTCGAGGATGCACTCGTGCGCGACCCGGCCCCGCTGGCCGCGGTAGAGCACCGGGTAATGCGCGTCGAGCCGCCGGGCGATGTAGTTGGCGTTCAAGATCGCCACCTTCGTCGCCTGGGTCAGCCCCTCGGCCCCCATCAGGTGAATGTACATCCAGCTGATCACCACCACCCCGGCGCTGCCCCAGGGCGCGGCCGAGATGGGGCCGATGCCGTTCTCTCCGCCGGTCGGCACCACCGGGTGAGTGGGCAGGAACGGCGCCAGGTGCGAGGCGACGGCGATGGGGCCGACCCCGGGGCCTCCGCCGCCGTGAGGAATGGCGAAGGTCTTGTGCAGATTGAGGTGGCAGACGTCGGCGCCGATGTCGCCGGGCCGGCACAGGCCGACCTGGGCGTTCATATTCGCGCCGTCCATGTAGACCTGGCCGCCGTTCTGGTGGACGGTCTCGCAGATTCCCTTGATGCCCTCTTCGAATACCCCGTGCGTGGACGGGTACGTCACCATCAAGGCGGCGAGGCGAGGCGAGTGCTCGGCGGCGCGCGCCGACAAGTCGTTGGCGTCGATGTTCCCGTGGTCGTCGCAGCGCACCGGCACCACGCGGTAGCCCGCCATCACCGCCGAGGCCGGGTTGGTGCCGTGCGCCGACTGGGGAATGAGCACCACGTCGCGGTGCGGGTCGCCGCGGCTCTCGTGGTACTTCCTGACGACGAGCAGCCCGGCGAGCTCGCCCTGCGAGCCGGCGTTCGGCTGCAGCGACACGTCCGAGAACCCCGTCACCTCGGCCAGCGCCTCTTCGAGTTGGCGGAAGACGAGCGCGTAGCCGGCCGCCTGCTTCACCGGGGCGAACGGGTGCATACGCGCGAACTGGGGCCAGGTCACCGGAATCATCTCGGCGACCGCGTTCAGCTTCATGGTGCACGAGCCGAGCGGAATCATCGCCTGCGCGAGCGACAGGTCCTTCGCCTCGAGCGCCTTCAGGTACCGCAGCATCTCGGTCTCGGAGTGGTAGCGGTTGAAGACCGGGTGCGTCAGGTAGGCGCTTCTGCGCTGGAAGAGCTCGGGCACCGCGCCGGTCGCTTCTCCGGCCAGGTCGGCGAGCGGCGGCACCGGGCCCCTGCCGCCGAAGACGGTGAGCAGCCCCTCGAGGTCCGAGGTCGAGGTCGCCTCGTCGAGCGCGACCCCGAGTGACTTGTCCTCGAAGCGGCGCAGATTCATGTGCCGCGCCTCGGCGCGCTCGAGCACCTCGCGCGATTTCTCGGGCGGCAGGTCGATGCGCAGGGTGTCGAAGAACCGGTCGTGGCGCACCTTGTACCCGAGCCGGCCGAGCCCCTTGGCCAGCGTCGCCGTCATCGCGTACACCCGCTCGGCGATGGCCAAGAGGCCTTTGGGGCCGTGGTAGACGGCGTACATGCCGGCCGTGACCGCGAGCAGCACCTGCGCGGTGCAGATGTTGCTGGTCGCCTTCTCGCGACGGATGTGCTGCTCGCGCGTCTGCAGCGCCATGCGCAGGGCGCGCTGCCCGCTCGCGTCCTCGGAGACCCCGATGATGCGGCCGGGCATGTGCCGGGCGTACTGCAAGCGGGTGGCCATGAAGCCGGCGTGCGGCCCGCCGTACCCCATCGGCACGCCGAAGCGCTGGGCCGACCCGACGGCGATGTCGGCGCCGAGCTCGCCGGGCGGCGTCAGAATCGCCAGGGCCAGCGGGTCGGCCGCGGTGACGGCCAGAGCTCCGGCCGCGTGCACCTTCTCGAAGAACGCGCGGTAGTCGTGGAGCGCTCCGTCGGTGGCCGGGTACTGCACCAGCGCCCCGAAGATCTTCTGCGAGAAGTCGAAGGTCCGGTGGTCGCCCACCAGCACCTCGAAGCCGTGCGGCCAGGCGCGCGTCTTCACGACTTCGATCGTCTGGGGGTGGCAATCGGCCGAGACGAAGAAGGCGTTGGCGTCGCCGCCCACCTCGCCGTGCGACATCGACATCGCCTCGGCGGCGGCGGTGCCTTCGTCGAGCAGCGAGGCGTTGGCGATCTCGAGCCCCGTCAGGTCGACGATCATCGTCTGGTAGTTGAGCAGCGCCTCGAGCCGGCCTTGCGAGATCTCGGCCTGGTAGGGCGTGTACTGGGTGTACCAGCCCGGGTTCTGCAGGACGTTGCGCAACAGGACGGGGGGCGTAACGGTGTCGTGGTACCCCATGCCCAGGAAGGACTTGAAGATCTGGTTTTTCGAGGCGATCGCCTCGAGCTCTTCGAGCAGCTCGGCCTCGCCCTTGCCCGGGGCCAGCTCGAGCGGGCGCGGCAACCGGATGGACGGAGGCACTGTCTCGCCCACCAACTGGTCGAGCGACGAGGCCTCGAGCGTCTTCAGCATCTGCCCGACGTCGTGATCGTCGGGACCGATGTGGCGAGTCGGAAAGCGGTCGGTGGGCTCGAAGAGGGTGGGCATGGGGCTAGCGCGCCGCTTCCTTCAGCAGCGCCTCGTAGGCCCCGGGTTCGAGCAGCGCGTCGTACTGCTTGGCGTCGCTGGGTTCGACCTCGATGATCCACCCGGCCTGATACGGGTCGTGGTTCACCGTCTGCGGGTCGGCGGTCAGCGTGTCGTTCACCTTCACCACCTTGCCCGAGATGGGAGCGAACAGCTCGGATACCGCCTTGGTGGACTCGATCACCCCGAACGCCTTGCCGGCCGTCACGGTGGCGCCGAGCTTGGGCAACTCGACGTAGACCACGTCGCCGAGCGCTTCCTGTGCGTGGAAGGTGACGCCGATCACGACCGCGGCGCCGGCCTTGCGCGCCCACTCGTGGTCCTTGGTGTACTTGAGGTTCTTCGGGTAGTCGGCCATCTGTCTTTCCGGGTTTGGGGAATCAGGCGGGGTTGTAGAACGGCGTCTTGACGACTCTCGCGGCCACCAGGCGTCCGCGCATCTCTACGTGAAAGGTCGAGCCTTCGGGCGCGAGCGCCAGCGGGACGTAGCCGATGCCGATGGCCTTCTTCACCGACGGGCCCATCGTGCCGGACGTCACCTCGCCCACCGGCTTGCCGTCCTTGAGTATCGGGTAGTGCGGGCGGGGGATGCCGGGCTCGGTCGTCTCGAAGCCCACCAGCTTGCGGGTCAGGCCCTGAGCTTTCTGCCGGCGCAGCACGTCGGCGCCGATGAAGTCGTGGTTCTCGAGCTTGACGATCCACCCCAGGCCCGCATCGAGCGGCGTGTGGGTGTCGTCGATGTCGTTGCCGTAGAGCGCGAACTTCATCTCGGTTCGCAGCGAATCGCGCGCGCCGAGGCCTGTCGGTTTCAGGCCGTCGGCCTTGCCCTCTTCCAGCAACGCCCACCAGAGCTTCTCGGCGCCGCCCGGCGGGCAGTAGAGCTCGAAGCCGTCTTCGCCGGTGTAGCCGGTGCGCGAGATGATGCACTCGACGCCGGCGACCTGCCCTTGGGTGAAGCGGTAGGTGCCCACCTTGGCCTTCGAAACGTCCACCTTCGTCAGGCGCTGCACGATGCCGGCGGCCTTGGGGCCCTGGACGGCCAGTTGGGCGAACTCGTCGCCGCGATCTCGCGGGACGACTCCGCGGGCCCGGCTCTTCATCCAGGCGAAGTCCTTCTCGCGGTTGCTGGCGTTGACGCAGAAGAAGATGCGCTCGGGAGAGAACCGGTAGACGACGACGTCGTCCACGAAGCCGCCCTGGTCGTTCAACAGGCCCGAGTACAGCGCCTGGCCGTCGACTGCCCGGGTGAGGTCATTCGTGATCAGCGCGTTGGCCGATTCGAGGGCGCCCTTGCCGGCGAACTCGATCTCGCCCATGTGCGACACGTCGAACAACCCGGCGGCCGTGCGCACGGCCTCGTGCTCGGAGATCACCGAGGTGTACTGCACCGGCAGGTCCCACCCGGCGAAGTCGACCATCTTCCCGCCCAGCTTGCGGTGGGCCGCGTTCAAGGGAGTTTGGCGGGGCATCGGGACTCCTCGATTCGAGAGCGGCCGGAAGGCGCGCGGACTATAGCGACCGAGCCCCGTCGATCAAGGTGCAATGGCGGACACTACCGCCCACTCCACAGGCGGGCTTATGGTGCGGCGCGAAATGAAGATTCGGAACAGGCTGAACCCTTCGAACCCCTGTTTTTCGTTCGAGTTCTTCCCGCCGAAGACGCCGGACGGAGAGCACGCGCTGTGGCAGGCGCTGGAGGACCTGCGGGCGCTCGACCCGGGCTTCGTGTCGGTCACCTACGGAGCCGGCGGCAGCACCCGCGACCGCACGGTGGACCTGGTGACCCAAATCAAGGCCAAGACGGGCATCGAGGCGATGGCGCACGTCACCTGCGTCGGCCACACCCGGGACGAGCTGGCGGCGATTCTGGACACTCTGGCGGCGGCCAAGATCGAGAACGTTCTGGCCCTGCGCGGTGACCCGCCCGCGGGCTCGCGCAATTTCCTGCCGGTCGAGGGCGGGTTTCGCTACGCGAGCGAGCTGGTGACCTTCATCCGCGAGAAGGACTACGCCTTCTCGCTGGGCGGCGCGGCCTACTGCGAGGGCCACGTCGAGACTCCGTCGCGCGACGTCGACCTCAAGAACCTGAAGGCGAAGGTGGACGCCGGGCTGGACTTCGTCATCACCCAGCTCTTCTTCGACAACGCGTTCTACTTCGACTTCGTCGAGCGGGCTCGGAGGTCCGGGGTGAACGTCCCGATCGTCCCGGGCATCATGCCCATCACCAACTTCGACCAGCTCAATCGGTTCGTCCGCATGTGCGGAGCCACGGTGCCGATGCGCCTACAGCTTCAGCTCGAGAGGGTGAAGGACGACCCCGAGGCGGTGGCGCAGCTGGGAGTCGCGCATGCGACGGTCCAGTGCATGGAATTGCTCTCGCGCGGCGTGCCCGGAATTCACTTCTACACGCTGAACCGTTCGCCCGCGACGCGGATGATCGTCGGTGCGTTGCGGTTGCGCGGGTAGGCGGCCTCCCCGCGGGGCTCGCCTCGCGAGGCTCTGCCCTTCTCTATGCCGCACTTCGGTTTCCGCCCTCTGAGGAATTCGAGGTCCGGCATGGAAAAGAGCAGAGCCCGATTCCGAGCTACCCGCCGGCGGCCAGCAGGGTGTTCTGCATCAGCATCGCGACCGTCATCGGGCCGACTCCGCCCGGGACGGGGGTGATGAACGAAGCGCGCTCACAGGCGGCCTGGAACTCGACGTCGCCCTTCAGCTTCCCGTCAGGACCGCGGTTCATCCCCACGTCGATGACGACGGCTCCCGGCTTCACCCAGGCGCCTTTCACCAGCTCGGCCACGCCCACCGCCGCCACCACCAGGTCGGCCTGCTCGACCTCGGCGCGTACGTTGCTCTTGCTGTGGCACATCGTCACGGTCGCGTCGGCCTGGAGCAGCATCATCGCCATCGGCTTGCCGACGATGTTGCTGCGGCCCACCACCACCGCTTTCTTGCCTCGCGGGGCGAAGTGAATCTCCTCGAGCAGCCGCATCACACCGAACGGGGTGCAGGCCCTCGGGCCCGGCCGGCCCTGCATCAGCCTCCCCGAATTGATCGGCAACAGCCCGTCAACGTCCTTGCCCGGGCTGATGGCGAAGAGCAGCTCGTCCGCGTCCAGGTGCTTCGGCAGCGGTAGCTGCACCAGAATGCCGTGGACGGCCGGGTCTGCATCGAGCGCGCGCACCTTCGCCAGCACCTCTTCTTGCGTCGCCTTCTCCTCGAAGATGCACTCCCAGGCGTTGAACCCGACCTCTTCGGCGGCCTTCCGCTTCGCGCCAACGTAGACCTTCGAGGCCGGGTCGTCCCCCACCCTCACGACCGCGAGGCCGGGGACAATGCCGCGCGTCTGCTTCAACTTCGCGACCGCGTCCTTGACCGAGGCCCGGACCTTCGCCGCGACCGCTTTCCCGTCGATGACTTGAGCGCCCATGTTGGGCCGGACTCTATGCGACACTGGGCGAAACTCGCGGGAGATACCGCACGGTGTACGGGAAGCTCTTGGGTGCGATCGCGGGGGCGGCGGCAGGGCTCTTGGCCCATTCGCCGGCCACCGCCGTGGTGCTGGCCGCGGTCGGGGCGCTGGTCGGCCACCTGGTTGATTCCTCCCACGCCGACCCCGAACCCGACCTGGCAGCGTCATTGACGCCCGGCGTGGCGGCACCCGGCCCCGAGACCGCGGGGGCGCGCGCCCGCGCCGCCTTCGCTCGGCACCTGTGCACCCTCTGCGTCGAGGTAGCCCGGGCGGACGGGCCAATCGTCCAGGACGAGATCCACGTCGTGCGCGAGTTCTTCGAGAAGGACTTGCTGTTCGCCCCCGACGAGCTCGAGCAGGTTCGCCTGCTGCTCAAGGAAGCAGTGGCCACCCCGCGCGATCTGGCCGCCGCGGCGCAGGCCTGCCGCGACGAGCTCTTGCCCTCCGAGCGGCTGTTGCTGGTCAACGCCCTGTACGAGCTGGCGCTCGCGGACGGGCCGCTGAAACGCGCCGAGGGCGACACCATCCGGGCTGTGGTCGCCGGGCTCCAGGTGTCCGACGAGGACCACCGGTCGATCTCGGCCGTGCACCTCGGCCTCGGCGGCGAGCACTACTCCTTGCTCGGGCTGGAGCCAGGCGCGGCCGACGACGAGGTGAAGGCGGCCTACCGCCGGCTGGCCGCCGCCCACCACCCGGATAAGGTAGCCCACCTCGGCCACGGACCGGTCGAGGTTGCCTCGCGGCGCTTCCGCGAGCTGAAGGACGCCTACGACGAGATCCGCAGGCTGCGGGGCCTGCTCTAGAGCCTCGACGGACGCGGCCGGTCGTGCGAGCTTCCTCGCTCATGGCTCGCGAGCTCGTCGATCTGCACATTCACCTGGGCGGCGCCGTCGCTCCGCACATTCTCTGGTCGATCGCCCACCAGCAGGGCTTCAAGCTGCCGGTGAAGAACTACTTCGAGTTCGTCGAGCTGATTACCGCCCGGCCCGGCAAGGTCACCAGCCTCGCCGAGTACCTGAAGATCATGCACACCTGGACCGAGAAGATTCAGAGCTCGCCCGCGGCGATCGAGCGCTCGGTCTACGAGGTGATAGGCAAAGAGTACCGCGGCAGCCGCGTCACCCACATCGAGCTTCGGTTCAACCCGGCGAAGCGGAACTTGAGCTCAGAGCTCGACCTCGACCACATCATCCACGCCGCCATCCGCGGCATGGACCGCGCGGTGCTCGAATACGGGGTCAAGGCCGGGCTCATCTTCTGCCTCGCCCGCGAGTTCGATCACCGCCTGAACGGCATCATCCTCGACAAGGCGATTCGCTACCGGCACCGGGGCGTCTGCGGCATCGACCTGGCCGGCACCGAGGAGAACGCGCTCGAGCTCAGGCCCGAGCTGGTGCCTCAATACGAAGACCTGTTCGACCGGGCCCGGAAGGCGGGCCTGAAGACGACGGTGCACACCGGAGAGACGGCGGGCACCGGGGCCGAAGGGGTGGTAGCCGTGGTCGAGCGGCTGAAGCCCCACCGCATCGGCCACGGCATCCGCGCGGCCTATGACGAGTCGGCGATGCGGCTGCTCAAGGAGCGCGACGTGCTGCTCGAGCTGTGCCCCACGTCCAACCTGCAGACGCGGGCGGTGAAGAACCTCGCCGAGCTCGAGCACATCATCCGCACGTTCTGGGACCGCGGCGTGAAGTTCTGCATCAACACCGACGGCCCCTACCTGCTCGACACGCACATGCACACCGAGATCGAGGTGGTCGAGCAGAGCGGCATTCTCAGCCCGTCCCAGGTTGACCAGACCCTGGCCTGGGCGCGCGAGTACTCGTTCATTCCCGCCTGACCATGTACCCGCTCCTGCGCAGGCCGCTCTTCTGGCTCCCGCCTGAAACGGCGCACCATGCCAGCCTGTGGGCGCTGTCGCTGTTCGACGCCAGCCCCGCGCTGTGCCGGCGAATGAGGGCGGGCGCGCCAGCCGACGGCCGC
The DNA here is from genome assembly GCA_023248915.1 of Archangiaceae bacterium. Lineage (GTDB taxonomy): Bacteria > Myxococcota > Myxococcia > Myxococcales > Myxococcaceae > JAHFDQ01. The sequence goes on from JAHFDQ010000002.1 coordinate 26,333, forward strand.
CTCTCGGTGACCATCGCCGGGCTCAAGTTCCCCAACCCCATCGGCCTCGCGGCCGGCTTCGACAAGGACGCCGAGGCGGTTCAGGGTCTGTTCGCGCTCGGCTTCGGGTCGGTCGAGGTGGGGACGGTGACTCCCCGGCCCCAGAGCGGCAACGAGCCGCCGCGGCTCTTCCGCCTGCCCGGCCACCGGGCGCTCGTCAACCGCATGGGCTTCAACAACCGAGGCGCGTCCGCGATGGCGGCCCGGCTGCGCGAGCTCGAATGGCGGCCGGGACCGGTCGGAGTCAACCTCGGGAAGAATCGCGAAACGCCGCTCGAACGCGCCACCGAAGACTACCTGGCCGGAGTGGACGCGCTCGCTCCTTGCGCAGACTACCTGGTGGTGAACGCCTCTTCGCCCAACACTCCCGGGCTCCGCACGCTTCAGGAACCCGAGGCGCTGGCGGCGCTCCTCGCGGCGGTGCGGGCCCGGCTGGGCACGGTCGCTCCCGGCAAGCCGCTGTTCCTGAAGATCGCCCCCGACCTGGCGCCCGAGGCCGTCGACGCCATCGTGGACGTGGCGCTCGCACAGCGCATCGACGGGCTGATCGCCACGAATACGACGCTCTCCCGCCCGGTTTCCGGAGACCCCGACCGCTACCCCGCAGGCGGCCTGTCGGGCGCTCCGCTGCGCGGCCTGGCGAACGCCGTCATCCGACGGGCGCACCGGCGCGGCGGCGCGCGGCTGCCGATCATCGGCGCGGGGGGCGTCTTCACCGCGGACGACGCCTACGAGAAGATCCTCGCCGGAGCATCGCTGGTCCAAGTCTACACCGGCTTCGTCTACGAGGGCCCGGCGGTGGCCCGGCGGATATTGCAGGGGCTCGTGGCGCTGCTCGAGCGCGGCGGCTTCGCCTCGGTCGCCGACGCGGTGGGCGCGGAAGGCCGCGCTCGCGGCCGATCTGACACCGCCGTGCAGTGAATCCGCGCCCAGCGGAGCGCCCGTCACACGCAAACCCCAGTCGCTGGGCGTGAGTCACCGCCGGGCCAGAACGCCCTGCCCGTTCCGGCGCATGCCCGCTGCGCGCGACGTCCGCGACCGCTTCGGCGCGCCCGGTGAGGCGTCGGCATCAGCCGTCTGGGACTCGGCGGCGGTCTCGGCTTCCGAAAGGGCGCCGCGATTCCAGTCCCGGGCTGCGGGACGGTAGAGGCGGCCGATCAAGCACGAATGCATGTGCCTATTGTCGCGTTCGAGCGGTCCGGAGTTTCCTTCGGGCGTGCAATCCTCCGGTACCAGCGATCATGCCGTTCGACGAGATGGGCCGCGGTCAGCTCGCGTTCGACGAAGTCTCGGCCGGCAATTCCCAGGCGGCGCGCCCGAGCATGATCCGTCACGAGCCCGGCGATGGCGTCCGCCAGTTGATCAGGCCGGCGAGGCTCGACCAGGAGCCCTCGCTCGCCGTCGGTCACCAGCTCGGGGTTGCCCCCCACCCGGGTCACCACCATCGGCAACCGCGCCGCCATGCCTTCGATGATCGCGTTGGACAGGCCCTCGACGTCCGAACAGAGAACGCCCACCGACGCCCTAGCGAGAATCGCCGGAATGTCGGTTCGAAACCCGAGGAAGTGCGCCAGGTTCTCGAGCTTCAAGCGCCGCGCGAGCTCTTCGAGTTGCGGCCGCCGGCAGCCGTCGCCCACGAAGAAAGCGTGCACCGACCCCACCTGCTCGCGCACCCTCGCGAGCGCTTGCAGCAGGTCTTCCTGGCGCTTCACCACGTGGCTCATGTTCGCGACCTGGACCACCGCCGGAGACGTGCCGACCTCGGGCACCGGGGCGTCGGGGGGCAGCGCCAGCCGCGCGTCGAACCGCGGGAGGTCTAGGCCGTTGCGAATGAGCGTCATTCGCTCGCCGGGAATTCCCTGAGCGAGGCAGGACTGGCGCACCGCCTCGGCGTTTACCACCACCCCGTCGGCGGCTCGGCTCAGCATGCCGAGCGCGGCGGACCGCGACGGGCCGTGCCAGTGCAGGAGGTCGAGCCGACCCACCACCACTTTGACTCCCGCCAGGCGCGCCGCCGGCACCCCGACCAGCGTCGAATAGAAGTCGTGCGCGTGCACCAGCTCGGCCCCGGTGTCCCTCAACCAGCCCGCCATCCGCTTGATCTGCCGGGCGGTATTGACCGACAGGAACGAACCTCGCAGCGGAAACGCCCGGGGAAGGAAGCCCAGGCTTCGCACTTCCCCTACGAGCGGACCGACTTCGTCCAAGACCGCTACGGAGATCTCGTACCCCGGGCCAAGGCCTCGCAGGAGCTCGACTACCTGGCACTCGGTGCCGCCAAGCCAGAATGCCTTGGTGAACTCCACGAGCCGAATGGGTGAGGGAGTGGCGTGCGCGTCGCGGTGGACCATCGTCGGGCCCCTCCGCGGTCTAGCAGCGCCCGTGCCAAGACGGCGCCCTTGGCTCCGCTCTCAGGGAGCAGTTTCCGCGACGGGACTCTCGGCGCCGGCGTCCAGAAGTTACAGGAACGCCTGGCCGGCCACCGGGAGCGAGAGGATTGTCTTCGGGTCGACCCGCCCCTCTGCGAGGTACGCCGGCCCGAGCTCGGCCAGCAACCTTTCGAACACCCTCGCCACCATCAGGCCCGCCTCGGGTTGCGCCTCGGCGCCGACGCGGGCGGCGATGGCCTTGGCCGACCGCTCGAGCGCCGCGGGCCGCAGCTTCGGCGCGGCGGCGTCGCCCTCGAACAGCCGCTCGAACAGCTCGACCAGGCGCCCCTCGGGCACCGGGGACAGCCGGGGCTCGCCGTCGAGCAAGGCCCAAGCGGCCGCCGCGAGGAACAGGCGTTCGGGCGCTCCGGGGGTCAACACCCCGCCGAAGCGGGCGAGCACCGCTTCCCAATCGCCCCCCGACAAGGCCGCGAACACCTCCCGCTGCCGTTCGACCCGGCCGAGCAACTGGCGCGCCTCTGCCAGCTCGCGCCGCGTGCGAAAGGGCACCGGGTCGGCCCCCTCGACCTTCACGGCCTTCATGGGACGGGGTCGCTGCAACGCCTCGAGCGCGGCGGCTTCGTCGTCGAGCGCCCACCAGACCGCGCCGTGCCGGGCCCCCTTCACGTGGCCGAGCCGGTCGGCCTGGCGCTTCAGCGTGACGGTTAGCGAGAACCCGACCTGGAAACACTTCTTGGCCGGATGCTCACGGATGGCGTCGGTCGCGAATTCGGAGTCGCCCCCGGAGAGGTGCTCGAGGCCGAGCGACAGGTAGTCGCGGGTGAGCTCGGTCACCCAGCGCAGCGCGGCCGGGTCACCCGGTTCGGCGCGTTCGGCGACGAGGGCCGAGTTCACCAGGTAGCGCAATTCCTGGGTCAGCGCCTCGGCCTCGCCGCTGTCGAGCCCTTGGAAGGCCGCTTCGACGAAGTCCACCCGGCGGGCCGCCTCGAGCGCCGGCCCAGGCGCGGGTCGGGGCGCGGGCGCCAGCTTCTCGGGGTCGACGTAGGTGAACAGCTCGGCGGCCTCGGCCGGATCTGGGAAGCCGAGGTCGGCCAGGCGGCCCGACCGGAAGTGGAGGGCAATCTCTTCGAGCTCGGACGGCATTTCCCAGCGCACGGCCTCGAAGAGCCGCGTCGCCTCGAGCGGGTTCTCGGCCACCAGGTCCGAGACCAGCCCCTTCAGCGCGACCAGATCGAGCCCTTCGGCCTTGAGCTCGATCAGGTACCTGCCCTCGGGCGTTTCCATCGTCACCCCGGGCGGGTTGACGTCGGGGTTCTCTTCGAGATCGTGCATGACCGTCAGCGACCGCAGGACGATCTCGAGCACCTCCTGGTCGATGAAGTGCACCTTCCGGAGGAAGTCCCCGGTGTCTTCGCCCCGGGCGGCCCGTAGCCAGGCGAGCACCTGAAGCGGGGCCAGGGCGTTCGCCTTCCACGCGGCCAGGTCGACGCAGGTGCGGAACTGCTCGGGCGAAGCGAGCTGCACCACCTCGACGGCGTCGGCCAACCCCACTTCGGCGATCGCCAGGTACAGGTCCTCGGCCGGCACGGCGCGGACCAGCCCCCGGGCGTCGGCTCCTTCGATGAGGGCGTCGAGGCGCTGCCTCGGGGCCAGCTGCATCAGCCGTCGCGCGAGCTGAGCGCGCGCCGTGCCGTGATCGTGCCCGTTGCCCTTCGCCACGCGCCAGCCCTTACCAGGTGGCTGCGCGGGCGGCTAGCCGATCTGCCCCTGGCAGGACCAGATCACGCTGAACGACTTGAGCACCGGAGCCGCGCCACCCGCCGTGGAAGTCAGCACGAATTCGACGCGGATGTACTCGCCGTGCGGCACGCCGGCCGCCCCGAGGTCGACGGGGGACGAGGTGTAGGGGCCGTACCTGGGAGTGGCGGCGCTGTCGAGGGCGGCCAGGCTGCTGGCCACCTTCACGTACAGCTTCACGCTGGTGTTCGGCGGAGCGGCTGAGTCCCAAATGACTTTCTTCCACTCGGTGTCGGTGCCGCAGCCCTTCATGTCGCGGCGGTAGGTGCCGTGGGGAGCGGTGAACTTGCGGAGCTGGTACCCGGTGAAGTCCGAGTAGGTGTAGAGCCCGGCGCTCTGCTGAGCAGTCCTGGTGATCGCCCCGGTGTTCCGGTCGATGCGCATCGCGTTGCCGCTGAAGTTGTTGGTCCAGGGTTGGCCGTCCGAGTCGATTCCGACTCCGATGCTCGAGCTGGTGTTTCCGTCGGTGGCGTCGATGCAGTTCGCCGGCCCCGAAGCCGTGTTGAAGGGCAGCACCGCTCCGCTCTCGGCGTCGAACTTGATGAGCTGCGCCCCCGGGTCGTCGGCGCTCATGAAGATGACGCCCTGATCGTCCGCGGCGATGCCCCGGCCCCGGCCGAAGTTCGCGCCCGCCGAGCAGGGCTTGTTGTTGAAGTCGAAGCGAGTCCACGTCCCCATCGTGGCGGTGACACCGGGGCCGTGATCATACCGGCAGGCAACCGCGCCCGAGCCCCAGCCGGGCAACCACACTCGGTCCTTGCCGTCGATGCCGATGGCGTAGGCACCGCAATCCGTGCCTGAGGCCGGCTTGATCTGGTTCGAGACGAGCGTCCCCGCCTTGGTGTCGATGAGCGCCAGCCAGGCCGCGCCCGGGTACACCGTCCACAGGCGCTGTTTGCTGTCGATCGCGGCCCCGTACATTCCCCAGCCGACGTCGATGCTCGTCGCCCCGGACGCATTGACCGGCACCACCTGGCCGTTGCCCGGGTCGAGCCTGTAGAACCTCATCTCACGGTAGACGCCCGCCCAGATGTCGCCCGCCGTGCCCTCGATGCCGGCCGAGATGGCTAGGGCGCGAACGGCCACGTCGCCGCTCGTGCCCCCGAGGGGCGTCGAGAATTGCACGCACTCGTCGTACTCGAGCGGGTCTGCCCAGTTCGTCGGAACCACCATCTCGCCGGCGGCGGGGTCGGTCGAGATCTGCCCGTCGCCGTTCACGTCGTGGCTGGTACGAATGACGCTGTCGTTGTTGCGGTCGATGCAGGACGAAGGGTCGTTCGAGATCTTGGTCACGCTGCCCGTCAGCCCCGGGGCGCGGTTCGCGATCCAGACGTCGCCGTACAGGTCGATGGCGGTGCGGCTGGGGCTGTTCGGGTTGTTGCCCAGAACGTCGGAGTGGATGACCCCGCCGGCGCAAGGAGGCCCGACGCTGTTGGCGCAGTCCTTCGGGACGACCGAGTAGTACCGGCCTACTTCGTTCCCGGTTCGGGTGTCGTACTTCGAAACGGTGCCTTCGGAGGAGTTGGCGATCCACATGAAGTGGAACTCGATCGAGCCCGAGTTCAGCGTCACCCAGCCGTTGGGGTCGATCGTCACTCCGTCGCCCTGCCCGTTCGGCCCGCCGTCGAGGATGAAGCCCCCGGGGTCCACGCCGCCGGTGACGGTGCCGTCGCCCGCGTCGAAGTCGGCCCCGCCGCCTCCTCCCCCGCCCCCGCCGCCTCCGCCGTCAGAGGCGCCGCCCCCCCCGTCATTCTTGCCGGCGTCACCGGGGAAGTAGACGTCGTTCCCACAGCCCTTGCACTGGCAGCCCCCGACGACTGAAGCGGCGAACGCGATCAGAACGAGTGGTTGGCGGAGCATGGAATCGGTTCTCAGGTAAGGACCCCTTTGCAGCCTTACGGATTATCGAAGAATCGACCCAGGCCCTCCCAGGGTCAACTCGGGGCCCGCCCTGGCCGCGAAATCGCCCGGAGGAGCGTATCCCACACCTCGGCGATTCCCGTTTTCTCGGTGGCCGAGAACGGCAGCACCCCGGCTTCGGGCAGCTCGAGCTGGCGGGCAATGGCCTGCAATTGCGGCTTTCTGCGAGCCTTGGCGAGCCGGTCGACCTTGGTGGCCACCACCAGAATGCGCTTCACGGCCCCGGCCAGGTAGTCGACCGTGGCCACGTCGTCGGCGGTCAGCCCGACTTCCGCGTCGACGATGATCACCACCGCTTCGAGGTCTCGGCGGTTCTCGAGGTAGGCCGAGATCATCTCGTGCCATCCGGAACGGTCGGTCTTGGACGCCTTGGCGAATCCGTACCCCGGCAGGTCGGTCAGCCGGATGGTTCGCCGTTCGCGGCCCCGCTCGAGGTCGACCTCGAAGAAGTTGAGCGTGCGCGTCCGGCCCGGGGTGTTGGACACGCGCACCAGCTTCCGGCGGCCGGCCAGCGCGTTGATCATCGATGACTTGCCGACGTTCGAGCGCCCGGCGAAGGCCACCTCGGGCAGCGCGCTGCGCGGGTACTGGCCTGCGTCGACCGCCGTGGCGACGAAGCGCGCGTCGGTGACCCGGGTCTCGCTCACTTCTTCTTCTTCAGTTCGGCGGCGGCACGGGCCGCGGACCAATGATCTATTCGCTTCAGCTTCTCGACGAACTCGAACGGCCTCAACGACGGGGACGAGGCGTCGTGGCAGGTGCGGCACCCCTTCTCGGAAGGGTCGGCCAGACCGGCCAGGCGCACGAGCTCTGAGTCCTTCATCACGTAGCCGGTGGCGTAGTAGCGGCCTCCCCCGTGGCAGGTCTCGCAGCTCACCGCGGCAGTGCGCTGGTCGGCCTCGTTGGGCGAGTGGCACGACAGGCAGCGGGCGTCTTTCTGCTGAGCGGGCGAGAGCGAGTCCTTGGCGCGCGCGTGCGGCGTCTGGCGCCAGATCTGGTAGGCCTCGGGGTGGCAACCGCGGCAGCTTTCGGGGCCGACAAAGTCGAAAGCCCAGCCGGTGGCCGACCCGGCCAGCACGGCCGCGAAAACCCAGAGCGAAGAAGCGCGCATCGGCGGGGTTCAGGAGTAACAGACCTCTCGCCGTGCCGGCAAGGAGTTAGGCGTACACGGGGCTTGAGCCGAGGCCCCACAATCCGCTAGGAACGGGGCGATGCGAGCCCCAATCGTCTTCCTGGCGTTGCTCTCGGCGTCCGCCCTGGCCAAACCGTGGAACGGTATCGACCCCGGAACCAGCAAGCGCGAGGACGTGGTCAAGAAGTTCGGCGAACCGACGAAGTCGGTGCCGAGCGAGGGCAAAGAGGTGATCGCCTACCTGGGCAAGCAGCTCATCAAGGGCACCACCCAGGCCCAGTTCCGCGTCGACGCGACGACGAAGGTGGTCGAACGCATCGACGTCTTCCCCGGGCCGGTCATCGACCGCGAGTCGGTCGAAAACAGCTACGGGCCCGCCTGCCCGGCCGGCGCCCAGCCCGAGGGCCCCTGCTACGTCAAAAAGGTGACCGACGACTTCCAGACGTACTTCCAGTACCCGAAGCTGGGCCTGGCGGTGTTCCTCAACACCGACGGCAAGACGGTTCAGTCGTTCATCTACACCGCGCCGAAGACGAAGTAGGTGCGCTTCGTCGGGCTCACGGGCGGCATCGCCTCGGGCAAGAGCACCGTCTCGGCCATGCTGCGCGAGCTGGGCGCGACCGTCCTCGACGCTGACGTCATCGCCCGTGAAGTGGTCGAACCCGGGCAGCCGGCGCTCGGGGAGATCGCCGCGCGCTTCCCAGGCGTCGTAGGCCCAGACGGCCACCTCGACCGGTCGAAGCTCGGGGCGCGGGTGTTCGGCGACGAGGCGGAACGCCGGGCGCTGAACGCCATCGTGCACCCGCGAATCCAGGCCGAGGTAGCGGCCCGCACCCAACGGCTGTCGGCGGAAGGGGTGAAGGTCGTCGTGTACGACGCCGCCCTCTTGATCGAGAACGGCGTGGACGGAACGATGGACGGCATCATCCTCGTCAGCGCACCGCGCGAGGCGCAGGTGACCCGGTTGATGGCGCGCGACGGCCTGACCCGCGACGAGGCGCTGGCGCGAGTCGCCGCCCAGCTTCCGCTGGAGGAGAAGGCCCGGCACGCCACGTGGATCATCGACACCTCGGGCGAATACGCGCGAACGCGCGAGCAGGTGCGCGCCGTCTGGGAGTCGATTCGTGCCCGGGCGTGAGCTATACCCGCGCCGGTGAGCGCGCCGGCCAAGAAGCCCGCTGAACTTTCCGAGCCAGGGACCTACTTCGTCACCGGCTACCCCGGCTTCATCGGCAAGCGGCTGGTCAGGCACATCGCCGAGAGAGATCCTCGCGGGCGCGTCTACCTCTTGGTGCAGCCGAAGTTCATCAAGGAAGCCCACCGGTACGCGAGCGCCATCGAAGGCGCCCCCATCGAGATCCTGTCGGGCGACATCGTCGACATGCACCTGGGGCTGTCGGGCGAGGAATACCAGCGCCTCGCCGACACGGTGACCGACGTGTTCCACCTAGCGGCCATCTCGTACCTGGGCATGCCCAAGGAAACCGCCTGGCGCGTGAACGTCGACGGCACCCGCAACGTGCTCGAGCTGGCGCGCGACTGTTCCAGGCTGCGGCGCTTCAACCACTTCTCGACCTGCTACGTCTCGGGCGACCGGCTGGGAGTCATCGCCGAGGACGAGCTGGACTGCGGCCAGTCCTTCCGCAACGCCTACGAAGAGACCAAGTTCCAGGCCGAGAAGCTGGTGCAGCGCGCCGCCGACGCGCTGCCGGTCACCGTTTACCGGCCCTCGTCGGTGGTCGGCGACTCGAAGACGGGCGAGATCGACCGGTTCGAGGGGCCCTACTACCTGGGCATCTTGCTGGTGATGTCTCCGCTGGTGATGCCGCTGCCGCTGCCCGGCAACGGGGTCGCCCCGCTGAACGTGTTGCCGGTCGATTACCTGGTCGAGGCGGTGTGGCGGCTGTCGCGCGACCCGCGGGCGCTCGGCCGGACCCTGCACCTGGTCGACCCGAACCCGATGAGCGCCCGCCGGGTGTACGAGCTCATCGCAGAGAAGGCGCACAAGCGGCTGCCCAAGTTCAACCTCTCTGCGCGCGCGGCCGACGTGGTGCTGCGGCTGCCGGGGCTGGAGAAGCTGGCGCGCCCGCAGCGGGCGGCGATCAACTACGTCAACCACCTGGCCATCTACAACTGCCACAACACGCTCGAGTTGCTCGACGGCACGGGAATTCGCTGCCCCCCGCTGTCCACCTACCTCGACCAGTTGGTCGCCTACGTCCGCGAGTACTACCGCAAGCGGCGAGAAGACGCGGCCGAGGTCGACGACCCGCTCGACCGGCCGGCGAAGTCCGCGGGCGAGTAGACGCCGTCAGCCGACGACGATCACGCCTTCCTCGACGAGCTGCGCCAAGATTCGCGCGGTGTCCAGCCGCGACATGCCCGACACCGAGAAGAGGTCTTCGAAGGTCACCGAGCCGTCTATCTGCGCCAGCACGAAGCCGGCGCGGTGGTCGAGGTTCAACCAGATGATCTCGTCTTCCTTCAGCTTCACCCGCGGCACGCGGTCCAGCCGGCCCAGCTTCGACTCGAGCATCGTCTGGAGCACCCGCTCGCTCGTCTCGCGCATCCGCAGGACTTCGGGGTCATTCGGAGCGACCGCCTGGGCCTTGACGATGAGCTCCATCGCCCCGGTGTGATCATCGAGGTCGAGCAGGTCCTTGGCGCCCCGGAGCAGCGTCTTGGCCTCTTCCTTTCGCTCTTCGTTCGACGATGGGCCGGCGGCCGAGGCCAGGTCGGACGCGACCAGGTCCATGGCGGCGCCCATGCCGGGACGGCCGGCCTGGATGTTGAGCCCCGGGTTCGAGCTCGAGTCCCACCCGCTGGTGGCGCCAGCCGGCGGCTCTTTGCCCGGCAGGGGCCCGGTAGGAGTCACCCAGAGGTCGGGGCTTAGCCCGGCCTGGCCACGGCTCTCGGGCGCCACCCGGGACAGCGCTGGCGTGACGACGGGCTGGGTGGGGGTGGGCGAGAAGTCGCGCAGGTTCACCTGCTTGACCTGCTCGGTAGGCCGAACGTCGCTGCCAAAGTCGATCGACGGTTCCACCGGCTGGGTCGACGTCAGTTCTATGTCGAACTCGCCAGCGGCCGCCGGAGGGGTCGGCTCGACGTCGAAAGCGTCGGGCGAGGCTCCGGGCTCGGGGTCGGACAGGTCGATGTCGAAGGCGTCGGGCGGCGATTGGCCGGGGTCAGGCAGGAGCGACGACAGGGGCGCGGCGGCCTTCGGCGCGGCCGACGCGGGGGCCTTGGGTGTCGTCGCGTCGGGCACCGTCCCCCAGTCGAGGCGGCCCGGCTTCTTCGCCGGAGGTGGCGCCGCGGCGCCCCCCCGGGAGAACGGGTTCCCGAACGGCTGGGTGGGAATGCGGCGCCCAGGCTGACCGGGCTTCGCCGGCGGACCGGGAGGCTCGGGCGTCGGCGAGACTTCCTTCCCCGGAGCGGCGCCGAGCAACTGCCGGGCCCGCTCGTGGGTCGGGTCGAGCTTCAAGGCCTGCTCGAACAGCCGCCGGGCCCCTTCGGGGTCGCCCGAGAGCCGAAGCCACAGGCCTGCTTCGACCAACTGAGTCGCCCGCGCCGAGCTCATCTACCCGGCGTTCCCGATGCGCTGGACGACGCCTCGGAGCAGGTTCATGGTCCGGGTGAGCTGGTCGATTGAATCGACGACGGCCCCGAGCGCGTCTCCTTCCAACGCCTTCTTCCCGGCCTCGAGATTCTTCTTCGCCTTGGCCAAGGCGTCGACGCCGAACTCGGACCCGGCGGTGATCTTCTTCACCTGCGGCAGCATCTCGGTCACCTCACGCAGGATGTTCGAGAGCTCGTCGCGCTTGGTCTTCAGCTCTTCGCCCGTCTTGGCCTCGAGCAGATAGTCGCCCTGCTCTTCCATGATCTTCCGGAGCTCGTCCTCGGTGAGGCCGCCCGACGCGGTGACGGTGATCGACTGGCGCTGGCCGGTTTCCTTGTCGCGCGCCGACACCGACACGATGCCCTCCGAGTTGATGTCGAAGGTCACCTCGATCTCGATGTCGCCGCGCTTGGCTTCGCGCAGCCCGGTCAAGATGAACTCGCCGAGCAGCTCGTTCTGGTGGGCGACCGGGTTCTCGCCCTGCAGCACCATGATCTTCACCGTCGTCTGCTTGTCCTTCGACGTGTTGAAGAGCTCGGTCGTCGAGGTGGGCACGGTGGTGTTGCGGGGGATGAGGGTGCGCACGTAGCCGCCGGCGATGGCCACCCCCAGGCTCTGGGGGGTTACGTCGAGCAGCAGCACCTGGGCCTCTTCCGAGACCAGCGCGTTCGCCTGGACCGCCGCGCCCAGCGCCACCACCTCGTCGGGGTGCACGCCCTTACACGGGTCGCGCTTGAAGTACTTCTTCACCGTCTCGACGATGCGCGGCATGCGCGTCATGCCGCCGACCAGGATGATCTCCTTCAGGTCGGCCGGCCGCGTCTTGGCGTCCTTCAACACCTGGTCGGCGATGGCGACGGTACGCTCGCACAGGTCGTTCGTCAGCTCTTCGAGCTTCTCGCGGGTGAGCGACCGCTGCAGGTGCAAGGCGGCGCCGCCCCCGGGCGGGGTGCAGATGAACGGCAGGTTGATCTGCGACTCTTTCACCGTCGACAGCTCGATCTTCGCCTTCTCGGCGGCGTCCTTCAGGCGCTGCAGGGCCATCCGGTCCTTGCGCAGGTCGACGCCGTGCTCCTTGGCGAACCCGAACACCATCCACTCGATGAGGCGGTTGTCGAAGTCTTCGCCGCCGAGGTAGGTGTCGCCCCCGGTGCCCACCACGTCGAAGACGTTGTTGCCGACCTCCAGCACCGAGACGTCGAAGGTGCCTCCGCCCAGATCGAAGACCGCTATCTTCCCGTTGACCGTCTTTCCGAAGCCGTAGGCGAGCGCCGCGGCGGTCGGTTCGTTCAAAATTCGCAAGACGTCGAGGCCGGCGA
>JAHFDQ010000002.1:38555-42053 GCA_023248915.1 Archangiaceae bacterium
GATCTTCTCGTCCTTCTTTTTATCCAATCCGTAAGCCAAAGAAGCCGCCGTGGGTTCATTGATGATCCGCAAGACTTCGAGGCCGGCGATCTTCCCGGCGTCCTTGGTCGCCTGGCGCTGGCCGTCGTTGAAGTAGGCGGGCACCGTCACCACGGCCTTGGTCACCGTCCGGCCGAAGAAGGCCTCAGCGTCGGCCTTCAGCTCGGCCAGCACCATCGCGCTCACCTCGGGTAATGAGACGTCCTTGCCCCCGAGCCGGATGCGCACATCGTCGTGCTCGCCCGCCACCAGAGAGTAGGACAGCACCTTGGCGGCTTCCTGCACCTGCGCGCTCGAGAACTTCCTCCCGATGAGCCGCTTCGAGGCGTAGATGGTCTCGGTCGGGTTGGTGATCGCCTGGCGCTTGGCGATCTGCCCCACCAGCCGCTTGGCGGTCTTCGACATCGCCACCACCGACGGGGTGAGATTCTGGCCGGTGCGGTTCTTGATGACCGTCGGCTGGCCGTCCTGCACGGTCGCCACCACGCTGTTGGTGGTGCCCAGGTCGATTCCGATCACCGGTTCGCGATCTGCCATCGAGTCCTTCTTAGAACGGCCACCACTTCTTGACGTGCTTTTTTGCCTCGCCGTGGTTCGGGTTCAGCTTGAGCGCTTCCTCGAACTGGCGCTTGGCCATCGCCTTCATTCCCGCCTCGAGCAGGAATGTGCCGAGCAGCGCCCGGTAGTCGGCGTTCTTCGGGTCGGCGTCGGCAGCCCGTTGGGCGAACACCATGGATTCCTTGGCGTTCTCGCCCGACACCGCCATCATGCGCGCAGCCTTGAAGGCGGCGACGGCGTTGTGGTTGTCGATGTTGGAGGCGGTCTTGTAGAGCGACAAGGCCCGGCCGATGTCGCCTATGGCGGCCGCTTCATTGGCCTTTTCGACCTCTTCGAGGGACCGCTTGGCGTCGTGCTGGCGCCGGGCCTCGGTCAAGAGCTCGGACACCTCGCCCTGCTTGTCGTTCAGCTTCGACGCCATGTGCAGGTCGGAGTAGGCCGCACCGTAGTCCCCCTTGGACATGTGGCCCTTGGCGCGGTCGACCAGCTCGTTCACCCGGTTCGACTTGGCCAGGTACGGGTGCTTCGCGATGCGGGCGCGCCTCTCGGCGGCCCGGGCCGGGTCTTCCTGGGGCACCGCCTTCGGCTCGGACGGGGTCATCGAGTGCGCCAGCTCGGGGTGTTCCTTCAGGTAGGCGTCGCGCTTGGTGGAGTCGGTGAGGGCCTGGTTCGCTTCAGACAGCCGCCGGAAGATGCGCTCGATGCGCGCGCGGAAAGAACCCAGGTTCTTTCCGAAGTAGCGGTCGGGATGGTACCGGCGCGAGGCCTCGTAGAAGGCCTTCTTCACCTCAGCCGCCTCGGTGCCCGGGCGAAGTCCCAGCACCTCGAAGTGGTTCAGCCCGTCCATCACCCGCTCGAGGTCGAGGATTTCCTTCTTTCGGGTGGCGTCGATGTCGACGTCCTCGCTGAGGGCCGCGTTGACGGCCCCCGCGGCCGGCGCCGGCTTGGCGATCTTCGCTGGGACGATGGCGCCCTTGGTGCGCAGCGACAACAGCGCCACCACGGCCTTGGGTTCGGACAGGCCCGACTTGGCCAGCACTTCCTGAATCTGCGCCACCCGCCCGACGCACTCCAGCACCTTGCGCTCGTCAGCCGAAAGCGGCAGCCGCGCCGCGTCGACGTTGGGCGCCGTCGCGACGTGATCCGTCCGGGCGCCCAGCCCGACGATTGTATCGTTTTGACTCAACTGGGTCGGTTCCCCTGGAAAATCAGGCGGCTCGGACGATTCTAGGAAGCCCGTTCGAGGGGCGTCAAACTATTGGGGCCTCGCGGGCAGCGCCTGCTCGAAGAGCTCGAGCCCTTCGTCCAACTCTTCCAGTGAAACGACGAACGGGGGGGCGAACCGCACCGTCGCCTCACCGGCCATGTTGACGAGCAACCCTTGGGCGCGGCATCGGGCCACCTGAGACGCCGAGTCGGAGGTCAGCTCGATGCCGAGCAGCAGCCCTCGGCCGCGAACCGCCTTCACCTGGTCGGGCCGGCGGGCGGCCAACGCGCGCCCCCGGGCGAGGAAGTGTTCGCTCGACCTTCGGGGGCAACCCGGTCGCCGCCGCGGCGGCCCTCGCGGCCCTGCCAGGACGATGGGTTGCTGCCGGTAGTTCTGCAAGAGGTGCCGCCCGGCCCGCTCGATGATCTCGCCGTTCAGGGACGTGGCCACGCGCGCAGCCTAGAGGATGTAGCGCGAGAGGTCTTCGTCCTCGACCACGTCGGCCAGCCGGGCGCGCACGTAGGCGGCGTCGACGGTCACCTCGCGCTTCGGCGGCTCGGACGCGGAAAACGACACCTCGTCGAGCAGGCGCTCGAGCACCGTGTGCAGCCGCCGGGCGCCGATATTCTGGGTGCGCTCGTTCACCTGCTGGGCGATGCGGGCGATCTCGACCACCGCGTCGTCCGAAAAAGTCAGCCGCACCCCTTCGGTGGCGAGCAGCGCAGTGTACTGCTTGAGCAGCGAGTTGCGCGGTTCGCGCAAGATGCGCACCAGGTCGTCCCCCGAGAGCGGGTCGAGCTCGACCCGAATCGGGAACCGCCCCTGAAGCTCGGGGATGAGGTCGGCCGGCTTCGACACGTGGAAGGCGCCGGCGGCGATGAACAGCACGTGGTCCGTCTTCAGCTGCCCGTACTTGGTGGTCACCGTCGACCCCTCGACGATGGGCAGAATGTCCCGCTGTACGCCCTCGCGCGAGACGTCGGGCCCACCGTGGTGGCCCCCCTCGCGATTGGCGATCTTGTCGATCTCATCGATGAAGATGATGCCGGCCGTCTCGGCACGCACCAGCGCGTCGCGGTTCACCCGGTCCTGGTCGACCAGCTTCGCGGCCTCTTCCTGTTGCAACAGCTTCAACGCCTCGGCGGCGCGGGCCTTCTTCTTCTTGGTCTTGGCGTAGCCCGGCATGCTCTTGAAGAGATCTTGAACGTTGACGCCGATCTCCTCGAGCCCCTGGCCGCTGAAGTTGCGCAGGAAGGTGACGCCGCTTTCGGCCACGTCGACCTCGACGAACTGGTCGTCGAGGGTGCCCGCGCGCAGTTGGGCGCGCAGCTTCTCGCGCTCGGTCTCGGTCAGGCGCGGAGTCGAGGACGGCGGCGGGGGCGCGAAGCCGAAGCCCGCGGGGCGCTGCGCGGGGGCGGCGTGGCCGGCCAGAATTTCGGCCAGCCGGTCTTCAGCGACCTCGAGCGCGCGCTCGCGCACCTTCTCGGTCTCTTCCTCGCGCACCAGGGCGATCGCGGCCTCGGCCAGATCGCGCACCATCGACTCAACGTCGCGCCCGACGTACCCCACCTCGGTGAACTTCGAGGCCTCGACCTTCACGAACGGCGCCTGGGCCAGCCGGGCCAGGCGCCGGGCGATCTCGGTCTTCCCCACCCCGGTCGGCCCGATGAGGATGATGTTCTTCGGGTGAATCT
>JAHFDQ010000088.1 GCA_023248915.1 Archangiaceae bacterium
TCTTGGACCTCGCGCACCAGGTGTCGGCGCTCCGGCGGGTGCGGGCGCGGGCCGACGCCGGGCTCGCCGCCGTGGCGGTGGTGCACGACCCGAACCTCGTCGCGGCCTTCGCCGACCAGGTGCTCTTGTTGCGCGATGGTGAGGTGCAGGCGCGCGGGCCGGTGTCGGACGTGCTGACGGCGGAAGCTCTCGAGAAGCTCTACGGGTTGCCCATCGCTTGCGCGGACGTGGGAGCCGGGCAGGTCATCTACGCTCCCAGGCGAAGCCCGTGAGACGCGGCGGGTTCGCGGCGGCGCTGGTCGTCTCGGCGCTCGTTCACGTGGGGCTGGGGCTGATGCTGCTGTTCGCCGCCCGCGCTGCGCCGCCGGATACTCGAGAGGCGCCGGGGCCGGGCGCGGGGGCCACCCGAGTCCGGTTGCTGGCGCCGGGGGGCGCGTCCGCGCGGGAATCGCCGCCGGCACGCTCGCCGCGGCCTCGTCCCGAGCAGCCCAAACCGTTCAGGCCGAGCGGAGTCGAGGGCGGCCCCTCGACCTCGCTTCGCTCCACCCGGAGTGAACGGAACCTGGGGCAGGGCGAAATTCCGCTCAGCCCGAGCGGAGCCGAGGGCAGCCCCTCGACTTCGCTTGGCTCCGCCCGGAGTGAACGGAACCTGGGGCAGGGCGAAATTCCGCTCAGCCCGAGCGGAGTCGAGGGCAGCCCCTCGACTTCCCTTGGCTCGGCCCGGGGCGAACCGGTGCCTTCGCCCCCGCCCGGAGCGTCTTTGGGCGAGCTGCACCAGAAGCTGTCGCAGTCGGCGCTCCGCTGCTACCCGCCGGCCGCCCGCCGATTCCGGCTGGAGGGGACGGTGAACGTCTCGTTCTGCCTCGACGAAGCCGGCGCGCTCGCCTCGCTCGCCCTGAACGGCACCACCGGCTCTCCGGTGCTCGACCGGGCGGCCGAGGCGTGCGTCGTCCAGGGAGCGCTGCCCCTGCCGGTGTCGGCGGGCTGTTACGCGGTCCCGGTGCGCTTCGGCCGGGCCGAGTGACTTCGCGCGGCGCGCCCTGCCGCGGGCAGGCTCAGCCCGGGGGCCAGAGCAGCGGGCGACCGGCCAACAGGTGCAGATGAATGTGGAACACCGTCTGGCCGGCGTCGCGGTTGCAGTTCATCACCAGGCGGTAGCCGCCGTCGGCGTGGCCGCGTTCCTTCGCCACCTTCGCCGCCGCCACGGTGAGGTGGCCCACCAGCTCGCGGTGCTCGGACGTCAAGTCATTCACCGTCTCGACGTGGACGAGGGGAATGAGGATGACGTGGGTCGGCGCCTGCGGGTTGATGTCGTCGAACGCCAGGCAGGTGTCGTCGCGGTGAATCACCTTCGCCGGAATCTTTCCGTCGCGAATCTTGCAGAAGAGGCAGTCGGGCATGGCGGCCGAATATAGACGCCGTCAGGGCAGGCGCCACCGGTAACCTGGTTCGGTGGCGCAGCCTCCTTGCGGCAGGCGCACCAGCACCACCGACGGCGAGCGCGAGTCGCGGAACACAATCTCGCCCGGCAGGCGGGGCTGGTCGAAGGTGACCAGGTAGTTGAACAGCCGCAATTCGAGGGGGGGTTGGCCCAGGTGGTAGAGCGGCACCGGGCGGTGCAGGTAGGTCGACCCGCCCGACCAGGCCAGGTGGGCGACGTCGACGCGCACCCCGCAAAGGTCTGCCCGGTCGTGGGCCGCCAGGAGCATGCGGTTGACGGGGCCGAAGTCGTCGTAGGCGCTCGACTGCGGGCGGTCCGGGTACTGGCCCACGTCCCCCATCGTCAGCGAATGAAACCCCGCGCCTGACCAGAGCGCGGCGGCCAACGTGGCGGGGAGCGCAATCTGTGCCACGCGCGTAGGGAGCGACGACAGCCCCACGCCGGCCAGGGCGAAGAGGACGGGCAGCACCGGGTAGAGGAAGCGCAGCTCCTTGTGGCCCACCCAGTGGTGCATCGCGAGAAACGCCGCCGCCATCAGGGCCAGCCCCGCCGCGCGGCGGAACGACGCCACCGCCAGCAGCCCGGTCAGGACGGCCAGGGCCGGCATCGAGAGAAACAGGTGCTTGGCGTAGTAACCGGCGTCCGAGGTGCCCCAGGCCTTCGACCTGTCCTCGACCAGGTTGAACTGGAGGTACTTCAGCGCCGAATGAAACCAGCCTCCCCACTGGGCGCCGGGGGCGTCGGCCCAGGTGAGGTGGTCGAGCAGGCCGAAGGCCGCCGCCCAGACGGCGAAGACGCAGAGCGATGTCAGCGCCGGCCGCCACTCCTTGCGGGCGGCGAGCACTCCCAAGAGGCCGACGCAGAACAGGCCGCTCTGCAGGCGTAAGAGCACCGCCGCGCCCAAGAGCGACGCCCCGAGGACGAGCTTCCACCTGGGCGCTCGCCGCTCGAGCGCCAGGGCCAGCCCCAGCACCACCGGCAGGGCGGACGCCGTCTCGCTCATGGCGCGGGGCGAGAAGTAGATGAGCGGCGCGGCCAAGGCGCAGGCCGCCCCCGTCACTCCGGCCGACGGCTCGTCCGCGCCCGAGGCGCGCGCCAGCCGGTAGGTCCCGTACGCGGTCGCCGCGCCACAGAGGGCGAACAGGCCCTTGACTACCCCCAGGTACTGGCGCGGCTCGTCCAGCCCCACCCACTGGCAGAGCTTCAAGAGCCCCGCCACGAGCCCCGGCAACGCCCAGTTGCGGGCGCCATCGACGAATTCCCACGCGACCAGGCCGTAGCCGTAGACCAGCCGGTGGGCCGGCTCGAGGCTCTGGTACACCTCGTCGGGCCAGTAGATGCCGTCGTCGCCCAAGGCCAGGTATAGCCGTGCGGCCAGGCCCAGGGCCAAGGCGCCCCAGAGGACGGGCTGGGTCCAGCGGCGGTCGAGGGTCGGCACGGCGGGCCCTGTTTACTTCCATCGGAAGCTCGGCGCACCCGCTAGAGGAACGTCGTGATATCCCATGCCCTCGCGATGACCTTCATCAAGGTTTCCCGACTGCTCGAGGACAGCGCGTACCACCTGACGCTCCGGCTGGTGGCCGGAGCGGCCGGGCTGGACCGGAAGGTCTCGTCGTCGCGAATTCAGAAGCCCGGGCTGGCGCTCACCGGCTTCGTCGAGCACCTGCACCCCGAGCGGGTCCAGGTCTTCGGCAACACCGAGGTGTCCTACCTGCGCACGCTGTCCGAGGCACGGCAGCACGAGGTGCTGTCCCGCCTGTTCGCCGAAGAGCTGGCCTGCGTGGTGGTCACGAAGGACCTGGAATTGCCGCCCGCGCTGGTCGAGGAGTGCGAGAAGGCGCCGCTGACGCTGCTGCGCACGCCGCTCTTGTCGTCCACCTTCATCCAGCAGGTGCAGGCCTTCCTGGAAGAGGCGCTCATCGCCTCGGCCTCGCTGCACGGCGTCTTGATGGACGTGTTCGGCGTCGGCATCTTGCTGCTCGGCAAGAGCGGCATCGGCAAGAGCGAGATTGCCCTCGACCTGGTGATGCGCGGCCACCGCCTGGTCGCCGACGACATCGTCGACGTGACCTGCCGGCACCCGGGCGCGGTCTACGGTGCCGGCAACGCCATCATCCGGCACCACATGGAAATCCGGGGCCTGGGCATCATCAACATCAAGGACCTGTTCGGCGTCGCGGCGGTGCGGTCGAGCAAGAAGATCGAGCTCGTCATCGAATTGGTCGAGTGGGACCCGGCCCACGAGTACGACCGGCTCGGCGTCGAAGAGCAGACCTTCAACATCGTCGGGGTCGCGGTGCCGATGGCGGTGGTGCCGGTACGGCCGGGCCGCAACCTCACCACCATCGTCGAGGTGGCGGCGCGCAACCACCTGTTGAAGCTGCAGGGCCACCACTCGGCGCGCGAGTTCGCCGAACGGCTGAACCGCGCCATCGCTGAAGGTAGCACCAACAGCGCACTCGGCGAGGAAGTCGAGTGAGCGAGCTGGGCAGCCAAATCGTCCTCATCACCGGCATGTCGGGGGCCGGCAAGTCCACCACCATGCGGGCGCTCGAGGACGCGGGCTTCTTCTGCATCGACAACCTGCCGGTGATGCTGCTGCCCAAGCTGACCGAGCTGGTGGGGCTGGGCGAGAACCGCCGCCTCGCGCTCACCGTCGACGCGCGCGAGGGCCAGTACCTGAAGGACGCGCCGCGGGTGCTCGACGAGGCCCGCCGCGCCGGCCACCGCATCGAGGTGCTGTTCCTCGACGCCGCCGACGACGCGTTGATTCGGCGGTTCTCCGAGACGCGGCGCCGGCACCCGCTCGCCCCCGAGGGCAGCGTCGCCGAGGGCATCCGCCAGGAACGGCTGATGCTGCGCGACCTGCGCGAGTTGGCCGACCAGGTCATCGAGAGCTCGGCGCTCACCGTCCACGACTTGAAGCGCCTCGTGCAAGCCCGGTTCTCGACCGAGCCGGCGAACGCCCCGTCCATCTCGGTGATGAGTTTTGGCTACCGGTACGGCGTGCCGCCGCAGGCCGACATCGTGCTCGACGTCCGGTTTCTGCCCAACCCGTACTTCGTGCCCGAGCTGAAGGGGCTGACGGGCAAAGACGCGAAGGTGGCCGCCTACGTCCTCGACCGGCCCGAGTCGGCCGAGTTCATGGACCGGGTGGTCGGCCTGTGCGAGTTCCTGTTCCCCCGCTACCAGCGCGAGGGTAAGGCCTACCTCACCGTCGCGCTCGGCTGCACGGGGGGCAAGCACAGGTCGGTGGCTATTGCACACGAGCTTCACCGAAGGCTTGCCGGGCCGACTGCTCGGACGCAGCTCTGGGACCGGGACATCGAGAAGGAATAGCCCGCCGGGCCGGTCCGCGGCTAAGTCCTGAGTTGCGCCTGCTGTGAGACAGCGGTACTTGAGACCTCAGCAGCGGGGGGTAGGAGCGGAAACATGGTCGGGCTCGTGGTCGCCACCCATGGTCATCTGGCCGAGGAGTTGGTTTCTACCGCCGAGGGTATCGTCGGCAAGTTGCCCGGAGTGGCGACTTGCCTGGTGCAGCCCGGCGCCTCGCTGGACGAGATTCGGGAAAAAATCCGCGATGCGGTCCGCTCGGTGGACACCGGAGACGGCGTCATCGTCTTCTCGGACCTGTGCGGAGGCACTCCCTGCACCCTGTCGCTCACCTTGTCGCGGCAGCTTCAGCTCGAGGTGCTGACCGGGGTCAACCTGCCGATGCTGCTGAAGGCGGCGTCGCTGCGCGCCGAACGGCTGCCGCTGGCCGACCTGGCCTCGGCCCTCACCCAGTACGGCCAGCGAAACATCACCAACGCCTCGGCCTCGCTGCGCGACGGCGTGGCCGCCGGCAACGGCCACTAGCGTTCACCCGCGCGTGCCCTCCCATTGATTTCCCTGGTACGCGTCGACAACCGACTCATCCACGGCCAGGTGGTCGAGGCGTGGGTGCCGGCCCTGAAGGCCGCTCGCATCGTGGTGGCCGACGACGAAGCGGCCGGCAGCGACCTGGTGCGCGCGGCGATGGGACTGGCGGTGCCCGCGACGGCCGAGGTGCGTATTCAACCCCTGGCCGAGGTGGACTTCGCCGCGGTGCACGCCGACGCGGTGAAGACGCTCGTGCTGGTGCGCGACGTCGGCAACCTGGTCGAAGCTCGGGAGCGCGGCCTGCCTCTGGTGCGCGTCAACCTGGGCAACGTCCACCACCGCCCGGGGCGCCGTCCGGTCACCCCCTCGGTGTTTCTCTCGCAACTCGAGCTGGATCAGCTGACAATGCTCACCAGTTCGGGCGTGGAGGTCGAGGCACGGGCCGTACCGGGCGAACGCGCGGTCTCGCTGCCAGAGCTGAAAGACCGGTACGGAAAAGGGGGTTAGCCCTCTCCATGGTGGTGTGGCACCACGTCGGCCTGGCCGGGCTCTGGGGAGGCCTGCTCGCCCTCGAGCGGCGCGCCTTCCTCCAGGCGATGTTCTCGCGGCCGCTGGTCGCCTCGACCGGAGTTGGGCTGTTGCTCGACGACGTCGCGTCCGGCCTCTTCGTCGGCATGGTGCTCGAGCTCTTCTTCCTGGGCGCCGCCAACCTGGGAGCGTCGTTGCCCCAGCACGACACCCTGGCCAGCGTCTGCTCGGCCGGCTGCGCCGCGGCCCTGGCGCACGGGTCGGGCGGCGGCAGCACTCCGGCGCTCTGGTCGGCGTCCATCCTGCTGTTCGTCGGCATGGGGTCGGTCGGCCGGGTGCTCGACCGGGGGCTCGAACGGTACTCGGCGAGGTTGGCCTCGAAGGCGGTGGCCTCGGCCGAGGCCGGCGACCTCGGCCGGGCGGTGCGGCAGAACCTGTGGGGCATGTGGCCCCACTTCGCGGCCTTCGGCGCGCTGTGCGGCCTCTCGGTCGTCGCCGGCTACGGGCTCGCCCCCTTCGAGGGCCGGCTGCCGCTGGGCGTGGCACGCGGGCTAGCCTGGGCCTTCCCGGCGATGGCCTCGGTGGCGGCGGCCATCGCCGCCCGGGGCGCCCACTCGCGCCACGGCATGGCCTGGGCGGGGGCGGCGGCGGCGTTGGTGACGGGCATCGCCGCGGCCGTGTCCTTCGGAGGTGCGCGGTGAGCGGCCCCTCGGCGCTCGGGCCGCGGATTCACCTGAAAGTGTTTCTGCGTTCGTTGTTCCTTCAGGCGTCGTGGAACCCGGAAGGCATGCAGAACCTCGGGCTGGCCTACGCGCTCTACCCGGCGCTCGAACGGCTGTACCCGGACTCGGCGGCGCGGTCGGCGGCGGTGAAGCGGCACCTGACCTTCTTCAACACCCACCCGTACGTCGCGGCCGCCATCCTGGGGGGAGTGCTGTTGCACGAAGAGCGCATCGCCCGCGGCGAGGAAGGGCCCGACCGGGTGATGGCCTTCAAGGCGGCGCTGATGGGGCCCCTGGCGGCGCTCGGCGACGGCTTCTTCTGGCTGTCGCTGCGCCCCGCGGCGGGGGCGCTGTGCGCGGCGCTGGTTCCGGTGATTGGCGCCTGGGCGGTGCTTCTGTTCCTGGTGCTGTACAACGTCGTGCATTTCACCTTGCGGGCCCGGCTGTTCTGGCTCGGGTTGGCGTTCGGAGACCGGTTGATAGAAGAGGTGGCGCGGGCCCGACTTCCAGCCCGGGGCGCGAGCTTGAGGGCGGTGGCGGCGGCGAGCGCGGGCGGGTTGGCGGCCTACCTGGCCATACTCTTCGGCGCGGGCGTGGGCGGGGCCTGGGGGCCGGTGCTGGCGGGCGGTTGCCTGGCGGTGGGCGCGCTGGCCTACTTCTTGGTTGTCCGGCGGGTCAGCAACTACGTGGTGTTCTATCTGGTCGCGCTGCTGGCGGGCACCGCCGGGGCGCTTCTGTAGTCGGGGGCGGAATGTCGAACGCGGTCGAAGGCGAGTACGAAATCACCAACGCGCTCGGGCTGCACGCGCGCGCGGCGGCGCAGTTGGTGAAGGTGGCCAACCGGCACAAGTGCGACGTGCAGGTCGAGTGCGAGACGCAGACCGTGAACGGCAAGTCCATCATGGGAGTGCTGATGCTGGCGGCGGCGCAGGGCATGCGGGTGAGAATCCGCTGCCAGGGGGACGACGCCGCAGAGTGCCTGTCCGAGCTGGCCGGGCTGATTGAGCGTAAGTTCGGAGAGCCCGCCTAGCGCCCATGAGCACGACCGGAGCCCTCACCCTGTCTTTTCACGGCATCGGCGCCAGCCCGGGCGTGGCCCTGGGCCACGCCTTCGTCATCGACCGCCGGAGGGTGCGGACGCCCAAGCTGAGGCTCGAGGCGGCCGAGCTCGACTCCGAGCTGATGCGGTTGAAGACCGCCATCGACCTGTCGGACCACCAACTGCAGGACATCAAGGACCGGTTGGCCTCGAGCGATGGGCACGACCACTCGCCGATTTTGGAAGCGCACCGGCTGATGCTGCGCGACCCGATGCTGGTCGACGAAGCCATCAAGCTCATCACCAAGGACCAGATAAACGCCGAGTGGGCGGTGCGCCGGGTGGCCCGCCGCATCAAGCACCTCTTCGACAACATCCCCGACGAGTACTTCCGCGAACGGCGGGCCGACGTCGACTTCGTGGCCGACCGAATCGTGCGCAACCTCTTGGGCCAGGCGGTGGACGTCGAGGTCGAAGTTCCGCCCGACGCGGTCGTGGTCTCGCACGACTTGTGTCCGGCCGACGCGGTCATGCTGGTGAAGACCGGTCGGGTGGCGGGCTTCGTCACCGACGTCGGCGGGCAGACCAGCCACACCGCCATCGTCGCCCGGGCGCGCGAGACGCCGGCGGTGGTGGGCGCGGGCCGCGCGTCCGAACAGATTTCGCCCGGCGACCTCATCGCCCTCGACGGCATCCGCGGCCTGGTGCTGGTCAACCCCAGCGAAGAACAGCTCGCCCTCTTCCGCGAGACGATGCGCCGGCACCTGGCGTCGGAAGCCAATGCCTTGAAGACGCGCGACCTGCCGGCGGTGACGCTCGACGGCACCCGGGTCAGCCTGGTCGGCAACATCGAGTTCGCCGAAGAATTGCCGTCGCTGCTCGCCCACGGCGCCGAGGGCATCGGGCTGTACCGCACCGAGTTCCTCTTCCTCGACCGGCTGACCTCGCCCACCGAGGAAGAGCACTACCGGGCCTACCGCCAGGTGCTGGAGGGCATGGGAAACCGGCCGGTCACCATTCGCACCCTCGACCTGGGCGGTGACAAGGTGCAGGCGCGCCGGCACGACAAGGAAGCCAACCCGGCGATGGGGCTGCGCGCCATCCGCTACTGCCTGGCGCACCGCGAGCTGTTCCGGGTGCAGCTTCGGGCGCTCTTAAGGGCCTCGGTGCACGGAAACCTGCGCATCATGTTCCCGCTCATCTCGGGCGTGTCCGAGCTACGCGAGGCGCGCAGCGAGCTCGAGCTTTGCCGGTCCGAGCTGGGCCGGGCCGGCGTGCCGGTGGGCAAGCGCGTGCCGGTGGGCATCATGGTCGAGACGCCGTCGGCGGCGCTCGTCGCCGACCGGCTGGCGCAGGAAGCCGACTTCTTCTCGGTCGGCACCAACGACCTCATCCAGTACTCGCTGGCCATCGACCGGCAGAACCGCGAGGTGGCCTACCTGTACAAGCCGCTGCACCTGGCGGTGCTGCGGTCGCTGCAGAGCATCGTGAGCGCCGCCAAGGCCGCCGGCATTCCCGTCGCCATGTGCGGCGAGATGGCCGGAGACCCCATCTTCACCCTGGTGCTGTTGGCGCTGGGCTTCGACGAGCTGTCGATGACCGCCGGGCAGATACCGGTGGTGAAGCAGATTGTCCGCCGGACGAGCCGGTCGGACGCCATGGCCGTCCTGGACGAGGCGATGAAGTTCTCGACCGCGGAAGAGGTCGAGCGCTACGTCCGCGCCGAAGTTGACAAGCGCCTGGGGAACGGGGCCTGACGCCCGAGTCACCCGGTGCGCCAGGGCAGGTCGATGGGCTTGGTAATCAGCTTCGGAGCGCCGCCTAACAGCCCCTCGAGCTTCTTCAGTTGCTCGCCCGTGCCCAGCGCCAAGAGGTGGTCGCCCGCGGCGAGCACCAGGTCGCCCCGCGGCGTGGCGAGCGGAGTTCCCTCGCGCAGAACGGCGAGCAAAGTGGCGCCGGTGAGCTGGGGAATGCGCAGGGAACCCAGCGACTGGCCGACCGCCTTGGAACCGGGAACCACCTGAATCTCGCTGATGGACATCGACTTGTCGGCCGACCCCAGCGCCATCTCGAAGAATTCGACCGCCCGCGGCGACAGCATCAGCTGCGCCATTCGCCGCCCGCCCAGGGCGTAGGGGCTGATGGCCCGGTCGGCGCCGGCGCGCGACAGCTTGGCGATGCTTTCCTCGTCGACCGCGCGCGAGACGATGAAGAGCGCCGGGTTGAGCAGCCGCGCCGAGAGGATGATGTAGAGGTTGGTGGCTTCGACGCCGGTGGTGACGACCAGCCCCTTGGCCCGTCGAATGCCTGCCTTTTCCAGCACCCTGTCCTCGGTGGCGTCACCTTGGACGTAGAGCAGCCCCCGGCCGGCGGCGTCGGACGTCGCCTTGACCGACGGGTCCACCACCACCACCGGCACGTTGGCCCCGGCGAGCTCGGCTGCGGCTTCCCAGCCGACGCGGCCCAGGCCCGCGACGATGAAGTGGTTCTTCAGCTCGTCGATGCGCTGCTGCATTTTCCGCCTCCCCCGAGCCTCACGGACCTGCGGGCTGACCAGGTAGTCCATCACCACGCCGAAGACATAGAAGAGGCTGCCGATGCCAGTGACGGCGATGCCCATCGTCAGCCAGCGCCCCATGGCGTCGAGCGGCCGCACCTCGCCGAAGCCGATGGTGGTGACGGTGGTGAAGGTCATGAAGAGGGCGTCGAGCCATGTGCCGCCGACGTCGTGCCACAAGAGCCAGAAGCCCGACGTGCCCACGGCGAAGGTGAGCGTCAAGGTGGCCAGCGGCACGGCGACGCGCCGCCGGAAGACCTTGATTTCAGAAGCCGCAGTCAAGCGACGGCCCCGGGGCTTGGGGCGGAACCCCGGAAAGCAACCAAGGGCAGGTGCGGCAGACGCGTCATCGGCGCCGCGAACTGTAACAAAGGGCGGGCGCCAACGGCGTTGGAGTACACTGGCGCCCGCCGACCATGAGAATCACCCGGGAAGCCGACTACGCAGTGCGCTGCGTGCTCCACCTCGCCGAGCACCGGGGTGGAGTTCGGCTCATCGACGACGTCGCGAGCGCGATGCAGATTCCGCGCAGCTTCGCGGCGAAAATCCTCCAGAAGCTGGTACGGGCCGGGCTGGTGCATTCGCGCCGGGGCGTGGGAGGAGGCTTCGAGCTGGTGCGCGACCCTCGCGAGGTCAGCCTGCGCGACGCGGTGGCCGCCGTCTCGGGTCCGCTGGCGCTCAACGACTGCGTGGTCAACCCGGTCGCCTGCGCGCGGGTAGAGAACTGCGCCGCGCGCCCTGCCTGGTGCGCGCTGACGACGTGGGTGGACGACTTCCTGGGCCTGGTGACTTTCGCCGCTTTGCTCGAGAGGGCGCCCTTGCCCCGGGTCTCTGTCCTGCCGGCCTCGGGCAAGAGGCGGCCCGGGGCCGAACGCCGGGCGTAGCCGCAACGCCACCCGCGGGCTCGCCGTCAGGCTGCCCTGGACCTCGGGCCTACTTCGTGGGTCCGCCGCTCCCGCGGTAGACTTCTCCGGTGCGCTTCGTCGCCAAGGTATTCGGCTGGGTGTCGGTCGCGCTCGCCGCCGTCAGCTCGCTCGGGGTGGTTCTCGCCTCCTTCGATGGCGCGCCAAACGCGCGAGACGCGGTGTTGGGCTTCATGCTCCTGACGGGCTTCTTCGGCATTCCAGGCGGGCTCCTGCTCGCGCTGGTGCGAAGGCGTGAGGCGGCGGACCGCCGGTGGGCAGAGGCGCTCGCCTTCGCGCAGAGCCACGAGCGGTTCACCGTCGACGAGCTCGGGCGTGCCCTCGGAGTGCCGGGTGCCGAGGCGGAAGCCTTGCTGCTGCGAGTCAGCTCGAAGGAAGAGCTGTCGCTGGTGTTCGGCGGAGGCGTCTACCACCGGCGGGGAACCGCCGCGGCGCCTTCCGGTGACCGGGTCACCTGTGGGCAGTGTGGGGGCACGTTCGAGGCGCTCGGCGAGCGACCGAGCGAATTCTGCCCCAACTGCGGCACGCCGATGGCGGCGGCCGCTGCCACCAGCAGGGTGAAAGGTTCCGCGGGCGGGCGTCGCTAGCTTCGGGTGAACCCTCAACGGACGGCCTGAACCGCGGCCGCGCCGCAATGGAGCACCCATGGGCCTCTCGCCGACCGCGGTTTCGCGGGCGTGTCTTGCCGCCGCTCTGGCCGCCGGCTGCCAGACCTACGAGTTCGAGCCGGCCCCGCCGCATGCCGTCGCCGAGACGACGGTGAGCCGGAGGGTGGTGGCAAGGCGACTGGCTCCCGACTTGATGCTCGTCGTGGACCGGTCGGGTTCGATGGGCACGGCGATGGCCGGGGGCGGTACCCGGTTGTCGGCCCTGCAAGAAGCGATGTCGGGCTTCCTCGCGGCCTACGGCTCGAAGGTTCGGGTGGGGCTGGCCGAGTTTCCGAGCCCAGCGGCCGCCGACGGTTGCGCGCCGACCGGCTCGGTGGAGGTACCGATACCGGCCTCGGCGGACGTACCGGCAGAGCTGACGGCGGCGGCCGAAGAGGTGCGCGGCTCGCTCTCGCGGCTGACGTCCGGAGGCGGCACGCCCCTCGCGGCGTCGCTTCGCTACGTTCAGGGTTACTTCTCGACGCTGGTCGCGGATTCCGCCCGCGACGACGCGCTGCGCGACAAGGTGGTGCTGGTCCTGACCGACGGCCAGCCGAACTGCAACCAGCAGAACCCGAACCAGTGTTGCGGCGCAGTCGACATGCAGGCCTGCTCTCGGGCAGCGTGTCGGTGCACCCAGGCCGCCTGCCCGGCGAGCTCGTGCGCGATCGGCTGCCTGGACGACGCGGCTTCGGTCGCGGCGGTGACGAGCCTAGGGGAAGGCGGCGTCCACACCGTGGTGGTCGGCTTCGGCGCCGAAACTGCCATCGGTCTGGCGCGCGACGTGCTCGATGCGCTCGCGGAAGCGGGAGGCTTCGCCCGGGCCTGCCCGGCCGGCACCGATGCGGAATGTGCTCCTGGCACGTGCGACACCGCGACCCTGCGCTGCTCGACGAGGTATTACCAGGCCGACGACGGGGCCGCGCTCGCCAAGGCCCTGTCTGAGATTGGCGGCTGCCTTCCCGTCGACTGTGTCTGGGCGCTGGACAGCCCACCGTCCGACCCGCGTTTCCTGGCCGTGGAAGTCGACGGACTCGCCACGCCCCCAGGCCCCGACACCTGGTCCTACGGCGCGGGAAAGGTGACGTTCGCGGGGAAGATGTGCGAGCGGTTGATGGAATCGACCGCGGCTGCCCCGGTGAAGGTCGAGTTCCGCACCCTCGAGGCGCTGTAGAACCGGCGGAGGCGGTTAGAGCCCGTTCTGCGAGTACCCGAACAGGGTGACGCCCGCCACGGTTCCGTCGGTGAAGACGCAGGTGCCGAGCGCCCCGTGCCCCTGGTACGCGCCGAAGTTCGGCGTGTAGACGCAGTGCTCGTTCGACTCGCACAGGCCATTGTGGTTCCCGGCGGCGGAGTACTCGGGAGCGGCCGGGTCCACCACCTCGACCGCGCTCAGCAGGTAGGTGTGGGCCGGCGCCTGCAGGTCGGTCGCGGTGACGCTGCCGCCGGCCGGCGCGGGGCAGGCCGCGCCGGGGACGAGAGCCGCGTTGGCGCTCGAACCGTCTCCGCTCCGATTGAGGAGCGTCGAGTCCGAGGCGCGCAGGCGGAAGTCCCAGATTCTGCCTGCCCCCGACGCCCAAGGGCCTCGGTGGTCATTGTTTGGGAAGGCCGACCCATCGACGCCCCAGGCTCGGAAGGGGCTGTCGAATCCATTCCAGTCGACGAGAGCGGAGCTGGCCGGGAAGGTTGCCCCGCCGGTGGCGTCGTCGAACAGGTTGGTGGTGTCGCCCGCGGAAAGCTTCCCGACGATGCTCGTAGCCATCGACCGGCCAGTTCGAAGGACGGCGTCCGACGCGTTGCCGGCGGGGTAGCTGCTCGACCCGTCGGCCCCCGTCGACGTACAGGTGGTGTCCACCAGCCCGGGGTTGGTGCCTCCGGTGAGCGCGCAGTCCTTACTTGTGTTGCCGCCGACCACCAGGTTTCCGGTGAACTTGCCGCCGTTCGAGCAGTTCACCAGGTTGATTCCGTCGCCGTTGCTGACGGCGGCGAGCTGGCTGAAGGTGGAGTTCGCCACCCCGGTTCCGGTGAACAGGATTCCGGTGGTGCTGTTGGCGACGACCGCTTGGTGCAGGGTGTTGGACGAGCTCGCGGCCCCGCCCGTCAGCGCGAGCCCGACATCGCGGTTGTTGACCAGCGTTGCCTGAGAGATGAGGTTCGCGGCCGAGCTGCCCGCGGAAATCCCGGTGCGGTTATTCACCAGGACGGCCTGCACGATGACGGTACCCGACCCCTGGACGAGCAAGATGCCCTCGGCGTTGTAGTTGTCCGACGCGGTGATTCGGTTGACGAGGACTCCGGTGGCTTGCTGGAGCTGAAGCCCTCGGCAATTGTGGCCGGTGACCAGGTCGAATATCTGGGCGCCGGTGGCGCCCTGGAGCGTCAACCCCACGCCCCATCCCGAAAGGCCGTTGTTGGTGGTCCAGATGCGGCGTAGGGTGTTGGCGCCCGTAGTGTTCAAGTAAATCCCGTTCGCGCCG
>JAHFDQ010000440.1:0-1259 GCA_023248915.1 Archangiaceae bacterium
GACGGGGGTGGGTTACACCCTGACGGCGTCGGCGGGCGGGCTGACGGGGGCGTCCAGCGCCGCCTTCAACATTTCGGCGGGGGCGGCGGCGAAGCTGGTGTTTACGGCGCAGCCGCCCACAACCATTGCCGGGGCCTTCATTGCCCCGGCGGTGCAGGTGACGGTGCAGGACGCCCTGGGCAACCCGGTCACCTCCTCGGCGGCCAGCATCGCCGTGGCCATTGGTACCAACCCCGGAGGAGGCACGCTCTCCGGCACCATCCCGATGAGTGCAGTTGCGGGGGTCGCCACTTTCGGTAACCTCGCAATAGACAAGACGGGGGTGGGTTACACCCTGGTGGCTTCCTCGGCGGGCCTTGCCGGCGCCACCTCCGTCGCCTTCGACATCACGGTGGGGACTGCAACGAAGTTGGCGTTTCTGGTGCAGCCGGGCAACACGGCCGCGGGGGCCTTAATCGCCCCGGCGGTGCAGGTGGCGGTGCAGGACGCCCTGGGCAACACCGACACCTCGTCTTCCGCCAGTGTTGCCATTGCCATTGGAACCAATCCGGGGGGAAGCGTGCTGGGTGGCTCTGCGACGGTCGCTGCCGCCGCGGGCGTCGCCAGCTTCGGCAACCTCTCCCTGGACAAGGTGGGAGTCGGCTACACCCTGGTGGCCACGGTGGCGGGCCTGGCCGGCGCCGCGAGTGTCTCCTTCGACGTCTCCACCGGGGTGGCGACGAGGTTGGCCTTCACGGTGCAGCCTTCTTCGGCGGCGGCGGGGGTGGGGCTTTCTCCGGCGGTGGTGGTGGAGGTGCAGGACGCCTTCGGCAACCCCATTCCGTCGTCCACCGCCGGCGTTGCCCTGGCGTTTGGCGCCAACCCGGGCGGCGGCACGCTGTCGGGTGGCGGGGCGGTAGCAGCTTCGGGCGGGATGGCTTCCTTTGCCGCCCTCTCCGTCGACAAGGCGGGGTTGGGCTACACGCTGGTGGCCTCCTCGCCGGGGCTTGCCGGAGCTGCTTCCCTGGCCTTCGACATTTCGGTGGGGGCGCCGACAAAGCTGGCCTTCATGGTGCAGCCTGCCTCCACCAGCGCCGGCGCGGCCCTTACTCCGGTGGTTGCGGTTCAAGACGCCTTCGACAACACCGTCACCTCCTCGACGGCGAGTATTGCGATGTCGGTGGGCACCAACCCGGGCGGCAGCGCGCTGTCGGGCACTACGCCGGTGGCGGCGTCTGGGGGTGTGTCGGCGTTTGGCAACCTGTCCCTGGACAGGGCCG
>JAHFDQ010000440.1:1269-5401 GCA_023248915.1 Archangiaceae bacterium
GGGTGGGCTACACGCTGGTGGCCTCCTCGCCGGGGCTTCTTTCCGCCACCAGCGCCACCTTCAACATTGCGGCCGGGGCGGCGGCGCAATTGGCCTTCGTGGTGCAGCCGGCGACTGCTGCCGCCGGGGCGGTGCTTGCGCCTTCGGTGGTGGTGCTGGACGCGCTGGGCAACACGGTGACGGCTTCGGCGGCTACCGTCACGGTGGCCATTGGCAACAACCCTGGAGGCGGGGTGTTGTCGGGCACCAATCCGGTGAACGCGTCCTTGGGCACGGCGGCCTTCACCAGCCTGTCCCTGGACAAGGCCGGGGTGGGCTACACGCTGACGGCCTCGGCGAGTGGGCTGATTGGCGTCACCAGCGCCCCCTTCGACATCTTGGCCGGGGCGGCAGCGCAGTTGGCCTTCCTGACTCAGCCCGCCAGCAGCCTGGCGGGGGTGGCGCTGTCTCCTGTCGTCCAGGTGGCGGTGCTGGACGCGCTGGGCAACCTGCTGCCCTCCTCTGCCGCCAGCGTCGGGTTGGCGCTGGGCGCCAACCCCGGGGGAGGCACTCTCACCGGGGGCGGCGCGGGGGCGGCGGTGGGCGGGGTGGCTTCGTACGCCGGCCTCGCGGTGGACAAGGTGGGCGTGGGGTACACGCTGGCGGCCTCTTCTCCCGGGCTGGTTGGCGCCACCAGTGGGCCCTTCGACATTGGCGTGGCGGCGGTGGCGAAGCTGGCCTTCCTCGTCCAGCCGGCGAGTGTGGCGGCGGGGTCCGTCTTGGCGCCAGACGTCCAGGTGGCGGTGGAGGACGCGTTTGGCAACGTAGACACCGCTTCCACCGCCAGCGTTGGGCTGGCGCTCGGCAACAACCCCGGGGGCAGCGTGCTTTCGGGGGTGCCGACGGTGAGTGCCGTGAGCGGGGTGGCGACGTTTGCCGGGCTTTCGTTGGACAAGGGGGGGGTGGGGTACACGCTGGTGGCCTCTTCCGGCGCCTTGCCGGTGGAGTCGAGTGTTTCCTTTGACGTGGTGGCGGGGGCGGCGGCGCAATTGGCCTTCGTGGTGCAGCCTTTGAGTGTCACGGCGGGGCGCCCCTTTCTGTCTCGGTGCAGGTGCTGGACGCTCGGGGCAACCCCGTCACTTCCTCCACGGCGGCCGTCACCCTCGTCATTGGCAACAACCCCGGGGGCGGCGCGCTGGCTGGAGTGCCCTCGGTGGCGGCGGTGGGAGGGGTGGCGAGTTTCAGCGGGCTGTCTCTCAACCGGCCGGGGGTTGGGTACACGCTGTTGGCTTCTTCCAGTGGAGTTACCGGGGCTACCAGCGCGGCCTTCGACATCGCGGCCGGGGCGGCGGCGCAGTTGGCCTTCGTCGCCAACCCTGTCGACACGGTGGCGGGGGCGGTGCTTGCGCCTCCGGTGGTGGTTGCCATTCAAGACACCTCGGGCAACACGCTGGCTTCGGCGACGGCGAGTATCGCCGTCTCGATTCTCAACAACCCGGGCAACTCCCTCCTCGGCGGTTCCGGGCTGGTGGCGGCCGTCAACGGCATCGCCACCTTCGCCGACTTGTCCCTCGACAAGGCGGGAGCCGGCTACACCCTGCTGGCCTCGGCGCCGGGGTTGGGGACGGCCACCAGCGCGGCCTTCGGCGTCACCGCGGGGGCGGTGTCGAAGCTGGCCTTCCTCGTCCAGCCCTCGGAAGTGGAATTCGCCACGCCCATTTCTCCGGCGGTGCGGGTAGTGGTGGAGGACGCGCTGGGCAATCCGGTGCCGGGGGCCTCGGCAGCGGTCGTCGTCACCCTCGAGGACAACCCTGGGTTCGCCGTGCTTTCGGGCGCCACCCTGGCGCTCATGGTGGACGGAGCGGCCACCTTCGCGGATTTGTCCCTCAACCGGAGCGGCAGCGGGTACACCCTGCGGGCCTCCTCGCCCGGAATGGTGGACGCCGTCAGCGACCGTTTCACCGTCGTCCTGACGGCGCCGAAGGCTTACCAGGCCGGCTGCGACTGCCAGTCGGGAGCCGGGGCCGAGTTCGGCCTCTGGGGCCTGTTGGCCCTCGCCGCCCTTGCGCGGCGTCGGTCTCGCGGGTAGCCGCCTCGTCGGTCGGCTTCCGCACCGCCGACGGACAACTGCGCACCGAGTTGGTCTTCGTCGAGGGGCCCAGGGTGCCTGGCATGAGCAGTGAGGCGACCCGCCGCTACGTCATCCCCAGCGCCGCGGCCACCTCGATGTCAACCCAGTCGTCGGCGAAGGCGCTCGAGGCTCGGCGTGCCCGGAAAGCCGTCAATCGCGTCCTCGAGGCGTCGAACGCGGCCGTGCACGCTGCCTTGTGAGTGCTGGTCCTCGCTTCAGCGAAAGCGGTACTCGGCGAGACGCCGCTCGCCCCGGCGCTGGAGCGCGCCCGCGAGGGTGCCGCGCTGGAGGTCGCGACTTGCCGTAATCGGCGTGATGGTTTTCCAAAGCCGCAGGTAATCAGCGCGGGTGAACCACCCACGGCCAAGGTTCGCGCGCGCGACCACGAGACGCCGCTCGGGTGACACGGGCTCGGGACGGAAGTCCTCGAGCAGTTCCTCGAGGGCCTGACGAAGCGCCCCGAGCGAGAAGGCCAGGAACGCCGTGGAGTAGCCAGCGAGGTTGGACCGCCGGATTGCTGCGTAATACCGGGCCTGCCGTTCGCGAATGACCGACTCGACCGGAGCGTAGGCAAACGCCGAGGAGACCCGGAGCAGGGCTGCGTGCTGCCACAAGCGCGCGATGCGACCGTTGCCGTCCGAGAAGGGGTGGATGAACACCAGCTCGTAGTGGGTGACGATGGCCTTGACGACCTCTGGGTCGCTGGAAGTCCTCAGCCACTTGAGCAGGTGGTCCATCAGCTCCGGCACGCGTCCCGCGGGAGGGGCAAGGTGAACGACGCGCTCGCCGTGCACGATGCCGACGCTTCCCGAACGAAAGCGTCCCGCATCGGGGACCAGTCCTCGCATCATGAGCGCGTGGGCCTCGAGAAGATCTACTCGCGAGCCGATTCGTAGACGCGGCGCCAGCTCGTAGGCGTCGATCGCGTTCTTCACCTCCTGGACCTCCCGCGGCGGACCCACGACGCGCTTGCCGTCCAGCAACGCCGTCACCTGGTCGACGGACAGGGTGTTGCCTTCTATGGAGACGCTCCCCCGGACGGTCCGGACGCGGTTCTTCCGGCGCAGCCGCGGTTCAGGGCGTGGGACCGAGAGGCCCTCGAGCCGGCCGATGAGCCGCTCCACCGCGACCAGCGCAGCCAGGACCTCTCGCGTCAGCCGAAACGGGGGAGTGCTCACTCAGGTGATACTATCATTTGATATTATCTGTCGCGGGCGCGGCCCCAAGCCGCCAGCGACCCATCGCCCTGTAGCGCATGCCGTCGCGGTCAGTCTCGCTCGAGAAGAGCACCACCTCGTCGACGGCCTGCTCGGGGAAGCCCGCGTCGCCGAGCGCGGCGACGCACCGGGCGAGGGACGGATCTCCGCGGGGGTGCTTCGCGCGCGCGAGCGTGACGTGCGGTTCGAACTTCTCGAAGTCCGGACGGTAGCCCAGCGCCGCCAGCTCACCGGCGACGTCGGCCTGGAGCGCTCCGAGCGCCGCCACGTCCCCACCCAGGCCCGTCCAGAGCACCTTCGGGCGGTCGAACGGACCGAACGTGCCGGGGCCCCGCGCGCACAGGGTGAAGGGCCCGTGGCGTGACGCGACCTTCGCCAGGGCGCCGCCCAGGGCGGGCACATCGGCGTCGGCCATCTCGCCGAGGAACGCCAGCGTCACGTGCAGGCTCTCCGACCGGACCCAGCGCGCGTTCGGGGCGACCCTCCGCAGGCGGGCCAGCTCTTCGCCGAGGCGAACCCGCAGGGCGTCGTCGAGCTCGAGGGCGATGAAGGCACGCATTCGTGCCACTCATAGCAGGGGATTCCGAATGAGCGGTCCGTTGCCCGGCTTGCGCCTACTTCACGGGCACTGTTCCGGCACCGCGCAGCCGGTGCCATTGGTGAACGGGCAGCAGACCCAGACGCACATGGGGGCGTTACCGACGACGACGGAGGTGGTGCTGGTCGAGCCGCTGACGGTGCCTGGGTCGCCCGACCCGGTGTCTCCCGACGTGTGGTGCCACAGCCCGAGAATGAAGGTGGCGTT
>JAHFDQ010000441.1 GCA_023248915.1 Archangiaceae bacterium
TCGAAGCGGCGCCAGTTGACGACGAAGACACCGGTGTACGGGTCGTCGAGGTCGAGCACGATGGTGGTCGCGCCCACCACCACCCAGGTCATCGCCGCGGTGAGCAGGGCGTGGATCACCGCTGATTCAATCCACAGCAGCCACACCGTGGCCACGGTGGCGGCGCCGCCCAGGTAGAGAAACCAGCGCAGCCCTTCGGGAAGCCGCAGCCGCCCCACCGTCATCCGGTCTTCGCGCGCCTCGTTGAACTCGTGGAAGAGGTCCAGCACGGGTTGGTAGAGCCGTTCCTCCTGCGAAGCGGCCGGGTCGTGGTGCAGGAACTCGGTGAGCGCCGAGCTGACCAGCGCGGGGTCGCCCGGTCGGGCCGAGTCGGACTCGCCGTGGTGTGTCGGCACCGTGCGCACGTACCGCAAGAGCCGCGCGCACCGCCTCGCGCGACGGCCACGAAGAAAAGAACGAGAGCACCCGGTGCAGCTCGCCGAGCGAGACCGCCTCGCGCTCGATGGCGACCTGCGTCTCGTTGTGCTCCTGCCACTCGAGGTACATCGCGAAGGCGATGATGATTCCGTAGATGCCGCCAAACGTCTGCAGGAAGCTGCCTCCGACGTCGTTGGTGCCGTGCAGCACCGCCTCGGGAATGAAGTGCCGGCAGGCCACCTGACCGGCGACGGCGAGCGCCGCCCACCCCGCGTATTTGCGCAGCCGGCGCAGGTGCCGCAGCCATTTCTTTTGCACGAAGGCTCCTTCCCGGCTCCACAGCCTAGCGGACGGGCTTCCTCAGAACGAGCGGCCGTCGATGACGTCGATGCGCAGGGCGAGCGGGTCGACGCCCTCGAGGCAACCGAGGTTCACCCGGTATTGGCCGGGCTTCACAGTGGCGTCGTGGAACGGGTAGACACCGCAGTGCATGCAGAACGCGTGGTTCACCACCCGGTCGCCAAAGCGGTAGACGCTGAGCGCCTCGGCGCCCGAGACCAGCTCGAACTCGCCGGAGCCGTAGTACCGCGACGACATCACCGAGCCCTTCCGCACGCAGATTGAACAGTTGCAGCGGCAGCCGGTCGTGATGGGCTCGGCCGTGACTCGGAACCTGACCGCTCCGCAGTGGCAGCTGCCCTGGTAGGTATTCATGCGAGCCGAAGGCAACGCGATGCCGCGCCCGGCCGCAACTCAATTGCGCCGCCCGCTTGGGTTGACCGACCCGCCGAGGCCGGTTATCCGAGCACCGTGCCCGCCGGACGGCCTCCGAAGACAGTCCTGACGCTGAAGGTGAACGGCGACTCGGTCGAGCTCGCGGTCGAGCCGCGCACCACCTTGCTCGAAGCGCTCCGGTACACACTGCGCCTCACCGGGTCGAAGCAGGGGTGCGACAAGGGCGACTGCGGGGCCTGCACCGTCCTCATCGACGGAACTCCCACCCTGGCCTGCCTCACCCTCGCGGTCGAGTGCCAGGGCCGCGCCGTCACCACCATCGAGGGGCTGGCGCGCGGGCCACACGTTCACCCGGTGCAAGATGCCTTCGACCTGTGCGGGGCGCTCCAGTGCGGGTTCTGCCAACCGGGGATGATGCTCTCGGCCGCCGCGCTGCTCGAAGCCAACGCCCGGCCCACCCGGTTGCAAATTCGCGAGGCGCTGTCGGGCAACCTCTGCCGCTGCACCGGCTATAAGCAGATCTTCGATGCGGTCGAGGTCGCCTCGGGCCAGCGTGAAGTGGCAGAGCGCGACCCGAGGCCGACCACCGGAGGAGAGTCGTGAAGGGCCACGCGGTGGTGGGCCGCCGGCTGCGCAAGCTCGACGGCCTCAAGAAGGCGACCGGCGAAGCGAAGTACGCCGACGACCTCGAGCTGCCGCGGATGCTGCACTGCAAGCTGTTGCGCAGCCCGCACGCCCACGCGCGCATCCGCCGCATCGACTTCACCCGCTGCCGCGCCCACCCGGGCGTGGTCGAGGTGCTCGAGGGCGCCGAGCTGCCAGCACGCTACGGCGTCATCCCCTGGACGCCCGACGAGCAAGCGCTGGCCGCCGACAAGGCGCGCTTCGTCGGCGACGAGGTGGCCGCGGTGGCCGCGCTCGACGAGCTGGCCGCGGAAGAGGCGCTCGCGCTCATCGACGTCGAGTGGGAAGTGCTGCCCGCCCTGGTCGAGCCCGAGCAGGCGCTCGCCGCCGGTTCGCCCCAGATTCACGAGGGGAAGAAGCACGGCAACGTCTCGAAGCACGTGGGCCTGTCGTTCGGAGACGTCGACGCCGGCTTCGCCGCCTCGGCCTCCGTGGCCGAGGAGGACTTCTTCTACGCAGGGTCGACCCACGCGGCCATCGAGCCCCATTGCGCCCTCGCCCAGTACGACGCCGAGGGCAACCTCACCCTTTGGTCCTCGACGCAGATTCCCCACTACGTGCACCGCGAGCTGTCGCGGGTGCTGGGCTTGCCCGAGACGCGGGTGCGCGTCATCCAGCCCTTCCTCGGCGGCGCGTTCGGCGGCAAGTCCGACCCGTTCGCGCTCGAGTTCGTCGTCGCCAAGCTGGCGATGAAGACCGGCCGGCCGGTCAAGTGCCTGCTCACGCGCGAGGAGGTGTTCTTCGCCCACCGCGGCCGCCACCCGATGAAGATGCGGTTCAAGGTGGGCCTGGCAAAGGACGGGCGCATCGAGGCGGTCGACTCGAAGATCCTCATCGACGGCGGCGCCTACAGCTCGTTCGGCCTGGTGACGGCGTACTACTCGGGCCAGTTGTTGACCGGCCCCTACACCTTCGGCAGCTACCGGTTCGACTCGACGCGCGTCTTCACCAACAAGCCGCCGTGCGGCCCGAAGCGCGGCCACGGCAGCGTGCAGCCGCGATTCGCCTTCGAGGTGGCGCTCGACATGGCTGCAGAGAAGCTGGGGCTAGACCCCATCGAGGTGCGCAGGCGCAACTTCGTCGGCGAGAACGTCCTGACGGTCAATGGGCAGACCATCACCTCGAATGGCTTCCTCCAGTGCCTCGACGCCGTCGAAGCGGCGAGCCGCTGGAAAGAACGGAAGGGCAAGCTGCCCTACGGCCGCGGGCTGGGAGTGGCCGGGTCGATGTACATCTCGGGGACCGCCTACCCGCTCTACCCGAACGAGCTGCCGCAGTCGGGCATTCAGGTGAAGCTCGACCGCTCGGGGAAGGTGACCATCTTCTCGGGCGGGTCGGACATCGGGCAGGGGCTGAACTCGCTGCCGGCCTACCTCATCGCAGAAGAGATCGGCTGCGACCCGCGCGACTGCCACGTCGTCGTGTCCGACACCGATCTCACCCCGGTAGACCTCGGCGCGTACTCCAGCCGCGGCACCTACATGATCGGCGCCGCCTGCCTCGAAGCGGGGCAGCGGCTGTGGGCGATGCTTTCCGAGGCGGTCGGCGCGAAGTGGGGCTGCCCGGGCGCCGCCGTCGAGGGCGCGCTGGGGACGATTCGAGGGCCCGCCGACGGCCAGCAGATGTCGTTCCGCGAGGCGGTGCAGCTCGCCGAGGCGAAGTTCGGCACGCTGGGAGCCACCGGCTCGTACCGCACCCAGAAGCTGGGCGGCGACTACCGGGGAGGCACCATCGGCGCCTCGCCCGCGTACAGCTTCACCGCCCACGTCGTCGAGGTGCGGGTGGACGTCGAGACGGGGGTCTGGAAGGTCGAGCGGGTCTGGGCGGCGCATGACTGCGGCAAGGCGCTGAACCCGACGCTCGTCGAGGGCCAGATCGAAGGCTCGGTCTACATGGGCTTCGGCGAGGCCGCGATGGAGGAGATGACGTACCTGCCGTCCGGGCTGCACGCCGGGCCGTCGCTGCTCGACTACCGGATTCCTACCTCGCTCGACACCCCCGACATCGAGGCGACCATCGTCGAGCCGATCGACCCCGGCGGACCTCATGGAGCGAAAGAAGCCGGGGAAGGGCCGCTGCACCCGGTCATTCCGGCGATCGCCAACGCGCTCTACGACGCGGTCGGCGTCAGGTTGACCGCCCTGCCGTTTCACCCGGCGAAGGTGTTGGCTGCGCTCCGGGCGAAGGCGAAACACGACGGGCTGGCGGAGTCCGCGGAGCGTGGCGCGTGCTGACGCTTCCCCCGTTCACCTACCACGCGCCGGCCACGGTCTCGGAGGCGGTCGCCTTGCTCGCCGAGCACCGCGGCGACGTGAAGCTGCTCGCGGGCGGAACCGACTTGCTGCCGAACATGAAGCACCGGTTGTTTACACCCGCGCACCTGGTGGGGTTGCGCTCGGTGAGGGGGCTGGCGGAGATCGCCGAGAAGGACGGCGCGGTGCGGCTGGGGCCGATGGTCTCGATCGCCAGGCTGGCGCGCGACCCGTTGGTGGAGCAGCGCTTGCCGAGCCTTCAGGCAGCCGCCCAGGCCATCGCCGGGCCTCAGCTTCGGCAGATGGGCACGCTGGGAGGCAACCTCTGCCTCGACACGCGCTGCGTCTTCTACAACCAGACCGCATTCTGGCGGCTGGCGCTGGGGTACTGCCTCAAGAAGGACGGCACGGTGTGCCACGTCGTCAAGGCGGGGAAGAGGTGCGTGGCGGCCGCTTCCAACGACACTGCGCCGGCGCTGTTGACGCTGGGGGCGCGGATTCGGGTGGCGGGCCCGCTGGGAACGCGCGACGTCGCGCTCGCTGATTTCTACTTCGCCGACGGCGTGAGGAACCTCGGCTTGCAGGAGGACGAGGTATTGACGGGGATAGAGGTGCCCTCGCCCGAAGCAGGGCAGCGCTCAGGGTTCCAGAAGCTCAGGGTCCGAGAAGCGGTCGACTATCCGTCGCTGTCGGTGGCGGTGTCGTCGGCGCTCGACGCTGGGGGCAACGCGCGATGGGTGCGCGTGGCGGTGTCCGCGCTGGGAGCACGGCCGCACCTGGTTGGTTCGCTCGAGTCCCTGACTGGTTCGAAGCTGACTTCAGCGGCGGTGGCGGAGATCGGGCGGATTGCGCACCGCCAATGCCACCCGCTGACGAACATCAATATCGACCCTGCCTGGCGTAGGGATCTGATTCCGGTGTTGGTCAAGCGCGCATTCGAAACCTGTCGCCTCGCCAGGGCCTCGTAACCGCGCGGCATCGCTAGGCTTGCTGTGAGTAGCGTGGGGCCGTTGACACTGCATCCCTTCAATCGGTAATTAACGCCCCTCTTGCAGTTAGGCCGGTCTGCGGTCCAGTGGTCCTCGGAGGGTTTCCCGTAATGTCTCTCAAGCTTCGACTGAGCGCCTTGGCGCTAGCGGCGATTTTCTTTGGTGCTTGCACTCCCCCTCCCGCGGACAAGTGCGCGAAGGTGAAGTGCAGTGCGGCCGGTCAGACCTGTGATCCGAAGGACGGTATCTGCAAGGTGGGCGGTGGCGGTGGCGGTGGCGGTGGCGGCGGCGGCGGCGGCGGCGGCGGC
>JAHFDQ010000442.1 GCA_023248915.1 Archangiaceae bacterium
CCGACGGTGACCCAGCCCAGGTTGGTGGCCCCTTCGGGCACGTCGGTGGCCGCCTCGAAGTCGTACACCTGGCAGCTCTTGTCGCCGACGTAGACCACCTTGGGCGTCGCCTTCACCAGTGGCTTGATGGGGGTGCGGCACCCGGAGAGCGCGACGAGCGCCCACAGCCCCAGAGTCGCCAGGGCCGCCCGCGTCACCTTCCGCCCTCGGCGTCGCGAATCTTCTGAACCCGCCGCTCGTGGCGGCCGCCCTCGAACTTGGTGTTCAGGAAGGCTTCCAGCACCACCCGCGCCAGGCCCGGCCCGGTGACGCGCGACCCGATGCACAGGATGTTGGCGTCGTTGTGCGCCCGGCTCATGCGCGCCTCGAACTCGGTGTGGCACAGCGCGGCCCGGACGCCCTTGTACTTGTTGGCGACGATGCTCATGCCGATGCCGGTGCCGCACACCAGCACGCCGAAGTCCACCTTGCCCCCGCTGACCGCGCCGGCCACCTCGGTGGCGAAGTCGGGGTAGTCGACCGCGTCGTTGCTGAAGGTGCCGACGTCGTGGACGGCGAGCTTGCGCAGGTTCAGCACCTCGAGCAGCTCGCGCTTGAGCTCGAAGCCGGCGTGATCAGACGCGACGGCAATCTTCATGGTTTCACCCGGCTGAACAGCAAGA
The DNA here is from genome assembly GCA_023248915.1 of Archangiaceae bacterium. GTDB lineage: Bacteria > Myxococcota > Myxococcia > Myxococcales > Myxococcaceae > JAHFDQ01. Next base: position 663 of record JAHFDQ010000442.1, read on the forward strand.
CCGCGTTGGTGCCACCGAAGCCGAACGAGTTCGACATCACCGCGTCCACCCGCACCTCGCGGGGCTGGTTGGGGACGTAGTCGAGGTCGCAGTCCGGGTCGGGGGTGGTGTAGTTGATGGTCGGCGGCAGGACGTTGCGGGTGAGCGCCAAGACGCCGATCACCGCCTCGGCCGCACCGGCCGCGCCCAGCATGTGGCCGGTCATCGACTTGGTCGAGCTGACCGCCAGCTTCTTGGCGTGGGCGCCGAACACCGCCTTGATCGCCCGGGTCTCGTTCGCGTCGTTGAAGGGCGTCGAGGTGCCGTGAGCGTTGATATAGCCCACCGCCTCGGGCGGAAGCCGCGCCGACTCGAGCGCCAGCCGCATGCACCGGGCCGCCCCTTCCCCTTCGGGCGACGGAGCGGTGACGTGGTAGGCGTCGGAGTTGGCGGCATAACCCACCACCTCGGCCAGGACGTTGGCGCCGCGGCGCCTGGCGTGCTCGAGCTCTTCCAGGACGACGATGCCCGCCCCCTCGCCCATCACGAAACCGTCCCTGTCCTTGTCGAACGGCCGGCTGGCCCGGGTGGGGTCGTCGTTGCGGGTGGACAGGGCCTTCATCACCGAGAAGCCGCCCACTCCCAGAGGGGTGATGGCCGCCTCGGCGCCGCCGGCGATGACCGCGTCCGTCTCGCCGAGGCGAATCGACTTCCAAGCCTCGCCGATGGCGTGGGCCGACGTCGAGCAGGCCGACACTGGCGACCAGTTCGGCCCCTTGGCGCCGTACCGGATGGAGAGCTGGCCCGGCGCCATGTTGATGATCATCTGAATGATGAAGAACGGCGACAGCCGGTCGAAGCCCTTCTCGAGCCCCTTCTTGTGCTGTTCTTCCAGGCTGGACAGCCCGCCGATGCCCGAGCCGACGATGACGCCCACCTTCTCGGGTGCGTAGCCGCCCGGCTTGTCGAGCCCGATGGGCAGGCCGCTCTCCTTCATCGCCATGTCGGACGCGGCGACCGCGAACTGGGCGAAGAGGTCCAACCGGCGGACTTCCTTCTTCTCGATGAACTGCTCGGGGTCGAAGTCCTTCACCTCGCCGGCGAAGTGGGTGTCGATCTTCCCGACGGGGAAGCGGGTGATGGGGGCGATGCCCGACTTTCCCGCGAGCAGGGCCTGCCAGTTCTTCTCGACGCCGGTGCCGAGCGAGGTGATGAGGCCCGTGCCTGTGACGACGACTCTGCGCTGGGACACGACCCGCCGGTCCGTTACTTCTTGTGGGTGTTGATGTAGGTGACGGCGTCGCCGACGGTCTTGATGTTCTCGGCTTCCTCGTCGGGAATCTCGACCTCGAACTCCTCTTCCATCGCCATCACCAGCTCGACGATGTCGAGGCTGTCGGCCCCCAAGTCTTCGATGAACGAGCTCTCGGGCTTGATCTCGTCCTCACCGACACCCAACTGGTCGGCGATGATGGACTTGACCTTCAACTCGATTGCACTCGTCGCCATGATTCGAATCCTCCGAGAAACCTGCGTTTGTTGGGGGACGGCTGGCCCCTTGAAACGGCGCGGCGGCGGTATATCCGCTGGCGCTCCGTGAGTCCAACCCCGGTTACATGTACATGCCGCCGTTCACTTTCAACACTTCGCCGGTGATGTAGGCCGCGGCGTCCGACGCCAGAAAAACCACCGCGGCGGCCACCTCGTCGGGAGTCCCCAACCGCCCCAGCGGCACGGCGGCCAAGAGCGCGGTGCGCGCCTCGTCCGAGATGCCGGCCGTCATGTCGGTCGAGATGAAGCCAGGAGAGACCGCGTTGACCCGGATGTTGCGAGACGACAGCTCGCGGGCCACCGCCTTGGTAAACCCGATCAGCCCCGCCTTGGAAGCGGAATAGGCCGCCTGACCGGCGTTGCCCATCTCGCCCACCACCGAGGTGAGGTTGATGATGACGCCGCTCTTCTGGCGCATCATCGGCCGGGCGATTGCGCGGGTGAGCGCGAAGGCCGACCGCAGGTTGGTGTCGAGGGTGCGGTCCCAGTCTTCGTCCTTGAAGCGCATCACCAGCCCGTCCACGGCGACGCCGGCGTTGTTCACCAGCACGTCGATGTGCCCGTGCTGCTTGGCCACGGCCTCGGCGCACTCGGCGCAGGCCTGGGTGTCGGCCACGTCGAGCCGCATCATCTGGCCCTTGCCGCCCTCGGCCTCGATGGCCTTCAGGGTTTCCTCTGCCGCGGCCTCGTTGCCCACGTAGGTGAAGGCCACCGTCGCGCCGCGCCGGGCGAAGAGCAGCGCCGAGGCCCGCCCGATGCCGCGCGAGCCGCCGGTGACGAGCACCACCTTGCCGTCGAAGTCCTTCATGCCAGCGCCTCCTCGAGGCTCTTCGAGTCCTCGACGTTGCGACAGGTCAGGCCGCGGTCGATGCGCTTCACCATGCCCGAAAGCGCCTGGCCGGGGCCCAACTCGACGAAGCGGGTGACGCCCAGCCGGGCGAGCGCCTGCACGCACTCGACCCAGCGGACCGAGGCCGTCACCTGGTCCACCAAGAGCGGCACCACCCGGGCGGCGTCGGCGTTGGGCCGGGCTTCGACATTCGTCACCACCGGCGGCGACGGCGCGCGGACCTCGAGCCGCGCAAGCACCTCGCGCAGCCGGGGCTTCACCGGTTCCATCAAGGCGCAGTGAAAGGGGGCGGACACCGGCAGGGGCAGTACGCGGCGAGCTCCTGCTTCCTTCAGCTTGGCCGAGGCGCGCTCGACCGCGGTGGCGTGGCCGGCGATGACGGTCTGGGTCGGGTCGTTGTAGTTCGCCGGCTGAAGCACCTGGCCCTCTGCGCACTCGTCGCAGACGGCCTTCACCTTGTCGGGGGCCAGCCCGATGACGGCGGCCATCGCTCCCACCCCCTCTGGCACGGCTTCCTGCATGAAGGTGCCGCGCGCCCTCACCGAGCGGACCGCGTCGGGCAGGGCGAGCGCGCCCGCGGCCACCAGCGCCGAGTACTCGCCGAGCGAATGACCCGCGACGAAGTCGGGCGCGGGGCCGCGCTTCCGGAAAACGGCGTGGGCCGCCACCGACACCGTGAGGATGGCCGGCTGGGTGTTGGCGGTCAGCTTCAGCGCCTCTTCCGGCCCCTCGAAGATGAGCTTCGTCAGCTTCTCGCTCAGCGCGTCGTCCGCCGCCTCGAAGACGGCGCGGGCCTCAGGGAAGGCGTCGAAGAGCTGCTTGCCCATTCCGACGGTCTGAGCGCCCTGCCCGGGAAAGACGTATGCGACCTTCGACATCGATTCCTCCGAAGTTGCTACCAGCGAACCACCGCTCCACCCCACGCCAGCCCCGCGCCGATGGCCAGCATCAGTACGAGGTCGCCGGGGCGTAGCTTGCCCGCCCGGTTAGCCTCGTCCAGCGACATCGGCAAGGACGCCGACGACGTGTTGCCGTATTTCTCGATGTTGAGCCAGCACTTCTCGCGCGGAACACCGATGCGCTGCAGCACCGCGTCGATGATGCGGATGTTGGCCTGGTGGGCGATGACGTGGTCCAGCTGTGCTGCGGTCAGCCCGTTTGCGGCGAGCGCCTCGTGGCTGACGTCGGTCAACGCGCGCACGGCGTACTTGAAGACTTCCTTGCCGTTCATCGCCACCTTGTTCAGCTTCTGGTCGAGGCCCTCGTGGGTGAGCGGCGTCTTCGAACCGCCGCCGGGAATCCACAGCATGGGGGCGGCGCGGCCGTCGCTGTGGAGGTGCGCCGACAACAGGCCCCGGTCCGGGTCCGCGCTGGGGCCGAGCACCGCCGCGCCGGCGCCGTCTCCGAAGAGGATGCAGGTGTTGCGGTCTTCCCAGTCGACGATGCGGGTGAGCACCTCGACGCCCACCACCAGCGCCCGCCGCGCTGTTCCCGAGCGGATGAACTGGTCGGCGATCGAGAGCGCGTAGATTGACCCGGCGCACGCGGCCGAGACGTCGAAGGCGAAGGCCTTGGTCGCGCCGAGCTTGGCCTGGAGGAAGGCGGCGCACGACGGCATCGGCATGTCGGCCGAGATGGTGCCGACGACGATGAGGTCGAGCTCGTCGGCGCGGGTGGATGCCAGCTCGAGCGCCGGAAGCGCGGCGGCGAGGGCCAGATCGGAAGCCGCTTCGTCGTCGGCGGCGACGCGTCGCTCGCGGATGCCTGTGCGCTCGACGATCCACTCGTCGGACGTCTGCACCCGCTTCTCGAGGTCGCGGTTGGTGAGGACCTTCGCGGGCGCGTAGGAACCGGTGCCTATGATGGAAGTTCGGCTCACGTGCGGATTCGTAGGCGGTCCTGGTCCGGGGCCGGACGTTTAATCGCTGGACCCTCGCCGGACAATCCCGAAACCACGGGGGAGCGAGGCAGAGCGTCGGTCTCGCCCCAGGTGCGATGCCGACACACCGCTGTACACCCTGACAACTCAACCAATTCACTGCGGATTTTCCCAAGCCGATAGGGGAAGGCTGCTTCGCATCGATGGTATACTCATCGGCTGAACAGTGGACCGGGCGTGTGGCCGCACGCTCCCCGGCTCTGTGAGGGTGGAATGAAGACACTGTCTTTGAGGATGGCGACCTGTGTCGTTGCGCTCGCCTTGGGTGGATTCGGCTGTCAGTGCGGTTCGCCTCCGGCATCGACCGGGGACGAGGACTCGGGATCGGGCGAGCTCGACGACGGCGGCGGCGGAGGGGGCGGGGGCGCGATTGACGCAGGCAATGACGCCGGTGG
>JAHFDQ010000443.1 GCA_023248915.1 Archangiaceae bacterium
GGCAGCGCGGTGGTGGTGCACGACACCGGGGAAATTCTCTGGACGCCGCTGCAGGTGGGCGTCGTGGACTTCGTCTTGAGGGCCTCCAACGCCTTCGGCTACGGGGAACAGCCCTTCAGCGTGACGGTGGGAGCGCCCACCTTGCCCGTCATCTCGCCGACGGCCAACTCCTCGGCGCTTCTCCACCAGCCGTACCAGTACGACTCGGACGGCAAGGTGGACGTCTCGATAGCAAGCGCCCGGGTGAAGGTGGTGTCGGGGCCGCCGGGCTTCAACGTGGACATGGCGACGCACGACGTGACGTGGTTGCCGCAGGCGGTGGGCACCTTCACGGTGAAGCTGCGGCCCGGCACCGCGCCGTTGGTGGGCCCGGTGTACACCTTCCAAGTCACCGTTGGGGACGTGCCGGCCAACCCGCCCTTGTCGGTGGCGAAGGCGACGCCCACCAGCGGAGACGCGCCGCTGCAGGTGGCGCTGGACGGCACGTCCTCGAGCGCCAGCGCCGGCCATTCCCTCATCCTCTACGAGTGGGCGCCCGGGGACGGCGCGCCTCCCGAGTACCTGGCTACCACGTCCCACCGGTACGCCTCGCCCGGTGGCTACGTGCCGACGCTGTCCGTCATCGACGACTTGGGCAGCAGCGCCGTGTCGGGGGCGCAGGTGTCCGTCGGCAGCGGCGGGGTGTTGCCGCCCACCGCCCGCGTCGTCATCGACGAAACCAAGGTAGTCGCCGCGGGGCAGTTGGAGGCCGCAATGCACTGCGACTGCGCGGACCCGCAGGGGCAGGCCTTGTCCTACTACTGGGAATTCGGTGACGGAGACTTCACGCCGCAGCCCACGCCGCGCCACGTGTACGTGAAGGCGGGCGTCTACCAGGTGCGGCTGCGCGTCTCCAACACCCTGTTGTCGACGCAGGCCTATGCCACCGTCCTCGTCAAGGACGGGGACAAGCTGCCGCCGGAGGCGCGCGTCTTCGCCAAGCCCGTCGACGGCATTGCGCCCTTGAAGGTGAAACTCCTGTCCATCGCCCGCGACTACGACGGCACCATCGTCCAGCGCGGCTGGGCCTTCCCCGACGACGGGACGACGAGCGCCCAGGCTGAAGTCGAGCACACCTTCGCCCAGGCGGGAGACTTCCTCGTCGAATTCACCGCCACCGACAACGACGGCCTGTCGTCAACCGACAAGGTGGAGGTGACGGTGCAGTCGGCCGACGGCGCCTACCCGCCCAGCTTCGTGTCCGCGGGAAACCGGCAGGCAAAGGTGGGCACGCCGTACCAGTATGACGAGGACAACCGGCCGTCGCTGAGGGGCTCGAGGCCCTTCCACTTCGCCCTCGGCAAGCTGGAGCACGGCGAGAGGGTGGGAGAGCCGCCGGGCGCGTCCGTCAACGCCGACACCGGGGAAGTCACCTGGACGCCCACCGCGTCCGGCGCCGTCAGGCTGGTAATTGCCGCCACCAACTCGGCGGGCACCAGCACCCAGGAGTTGGTGGTGACGGTGGACGCGGCGCCCGAGGCGAAGAGTCCGCTTGGCTGCGGCTGCGGCACGGGCTGGGGCGGAGCCGGCCTGGAGTTACTCGCTTTGGGCCTCATCGCCCTTCGCCGCCGGCCAGCCGTACGGGCTACTCCGGCGGCGTGACGTAGACTTCGGCGCGCGGGGCGCTGGGGCATGCGCCCGTCGTTCCTTCGCCGAGCGTGCCGCCGCCGACCAGCAGGACCGACTCGTCGGCCAGCAGCGCGATCGCCGGGCGCGCGCGCAGCGTCGAGGCAGCTCCGACGCGCCGCCAAGTTCCCAAGTACAGGGGGCTGGTCGAGTTGACGGTCTGGCCGGTGGTCGGCGTGAAGAGGGCGGCCTGGGCGGCGCTGGCTCCCGCTGGCTCGCCGCCGACCATCAGCACCGTCCCGTCCTTGAGGCGCAACAACGCCGCCGCCCCGACGTCGAGGCCGACGGGCGGCGCGACCAGATCGGCGAAGCCGCCGACGTGGTTGCCGAGCTCGAGCTGAAAAACTTCGCCGTTTCCCGGGCCCCCTCCCCAGACTAGGACGCCGTTGTCCGCCAGGCGCACCAGCTCGGGCGCCACCCGCGGCCCACGCAGCTTGCTGCGCACGAAGGCAAACGCGTCGCCGTCGATGGCCTGCGAGGCCTGGCCGGAAATGTACAGCTCGGCCGAGTCGAGCCCACCGGACGGCCCCTGGCCTCCGACGACCAGAACTTCTCCTCCGGACAGCACCGCCGCGCCGGCAAGGGTGCGCGGTTGCGAGAGGAAAATGGGTTGCGGCAGCGCCGCGCGGCCGACGACGTCGATGCGCCAGACTCCGGTCTGCGGTTGGGTTCCGGTGTCTCCGCCGAGCACGAGCACCGCTCCGTCGGCCAGGGCCACGGCCGCGGCGCCGCACAGTCCCGGCAGCGGCGGGCTGCCCCCGAGGGTCAGCCGCGTGGTCGCGCCGTCCGGCGTCGTCAGGAAGACGGCGTCGCTGCACGAGCCGCTCGCCTCGCGCCCCAGCCCGTGCAGCACCGAGCCGTCGGACAGGGCGACGGCGATTCCGTCGCGGCGCGGCGGCGGAAGTTCGCCGGTGATGCAGCCCTCGGTCGGCCCGCACACTTGCGTCCCCGCCAGGTCGTAGCGAACCAGCGAAGGGGCCGCCAGGACGGTCTGCCCGGTCGAGCGGTCGAACCCCCCGACGACCAGTGCACCGCCGTTGCCGAGCGGCACCGCGCGCGCGCCCTGGCGAGGTCCCGGCATCGCGCTTCCCACGGCGGTGAAGGCCTCGACCGGCCCGAAGAAGAGCCCAGTCGACTCGGGCTGGTTGGCACCCAGCGCGAAGGAGACCGACCGGCCCGCAGAGTAGAGCGCTCCGTCGGTCGAGCGCAGGCCCCGAATCACCACCCGCGCCTCGGTGGCATTGGGAGGCGTCAGCGTCACATTCGGGTGCGCCCCGCTGTCCACGGGCACGACCCGGGTCAGCGTCTGCTCTGGGGTGATGAGTTTCAGCTGCAGCGAACCGACCGGAGCCGACACTCGCGTGGCATCGCCCGGGTCGACCAGCGGGTTGGCGTCGCCCCGGGTGAGGCGAAGCTCCAAGCGCGTCTGGGGCCCCGGAGCGGGTTCGCACGCCGCCAGCGCGAGCGCCGCCGCCCAGGGCAGCCATTTCCAGAGTTGAAGTGGAGGGCGTGCGCGCGTCATTGCGGAAGGACGATGTCGATGGTCAGGGTCGCCGGGCGGGGCCCGGGTCGGGTGAGCGCGTAGACGCCCGCGGCGGCCACCACGGCTCCCCCGACGCCTACCCAGAGGACGGGCCGCTTCCACACCGGAGTCGGGGGTTCGACCTCGGGGACGGGTGGGCCGATGAGCGCCGCCGCGACCGACGGCTCGCCCGGTTTCAGGCCGAGGAAGTGCCTCTGGAAGTCGAGCGCCGACGCGGGGACGGGCCGGCCGACCGCGACCGGCGCCGCGTCGCGATTCTCGAGCAGCCCGCCCGCGAGCTGATTCAGCGTCTGCGGCGCATCGACCAGGTCGGACGAGATGGCGCCGAAGCCGCGCAGCGCGCCCTTGTCTGCGCGCACCCGGGCGACGCTGACCGCATAGGCCTGGTCGAGGCGAGCGACGCCCAGCACCACCACCGATTCGACTCCGGCGGCCCGGGCCAGCTCGCGCGCGCGCTTCTCGAGCTCGGCCCCCGCGCCGGTGCGCGCCGCCTTGGTCACGGCCAGGCGCCCGGTCTCGACCGGGTTTTCGCGCAAGTCGAGCGAGACCGACGCCACCTGGCCCGCCTGCTTCAGGTCGACCCAGGTGCTCTGGGTCGTCCGGCCGTCGGACTCGATCCGAACGACGTGCCGGCCGATGAACAGGTCCCGCGCGGTGACCGGCGTCTCGCCGATGCGGGCTCCGTCGACCCAGGCGTGCGCGAAGGGCGGCGTCGAGGTGAGAGTGAGCGAGGCCTTCGGCCGACCGGTCAGCTCGGCGCGGCGCGCCTGCTCGACGGCCACCACCGCGAGAGGCGAGAATTCCATCTCCGAGAGCTTCAGGTCGGGCCTCTGCACCAGCGCGGCGGTGAGAAACTGCCGGACCCGGTCCTTGTGCTTCAGCTCGAGCTCGGCGAGCGCCGCGTAGACGTAGGCGTCGATGACCCGCGCCCCGTCGCCCACCAGCGCGGGGTGGTCGCGGTAGTGGGCCACCGCCGCCTCGGCCGACGCGAGCGCCCGCTTGAACTCGGCGTGAATGTACAGGTCGTGGGCAGCCTCGACGAGCGCTTCCCCGGGGTCTGACGGCGCGGCGGGGGCGGGTGCGCCCGCGCGCCTCAACGCATCGCCGGTCAGCTCGGTCACCTTCGAGAGGACGGAAGGCGCGACCTCCGGCCCGCCCACCGAGACGGCGGGTAGAACCTCGACCCCGTCCCCAGCTCCCGCGGCCCCGGCGACGAGGGCGACGGCGAGCACCAGGCACGCTCCGCTCATAGGTGGGCGGATACTAACAAGCCGCCCAGTCGAGCGGGTACAATCCGGCCCGGCAATGTCCGCGTCGGAATTCTCCCCCGCCCCGTTCGGAAGGTACTACCTGCGCTCGCTCCTGGCCGAGGGCGGGATGGCCGAGATCTTCATCGCCGAGCACGTGGGCGCCGAGGACGTCAGCAAGATTCTCGCGGTCAAGCGCATGCTCCCGCACCTGTGCCGGCAGCCCGCGCTCGTCACGATGTTCCTCGACGAGGCGCGCATCGCATCGCGGTTTTCCCACCCGAACATCGTCTCGATCTTCGACTTCGGCGAGGTCGGCGGCCGGTACTACCTGGCGATGGAATTCCTCGTCGGCGACACGCTGACGACCGTCATCAAGAAGGCGTACGGGTCCGACCGGCCGATGCCAGTTCCCATCGTGCTGGCCGTGATGGCCGCGGTCTGCGATGGGCTGCATTACGCACACTCGTTCGCCGACAACGGCGTCGCGCTGAACGTGGTCCACCGCGACATCTCGCCGTCGAACATCATGCTCACCTACCAGGGCGGCGTGAAGGTGGTTGACTTCGGCGTCGCGAGGGCGCTCGACCGCCGGCAGGAAGCGACCGAGACGGGCGTCGTGAAGGGGAAGTGGCCGTACTGCTCTCCCGAGCAACTTCAGGCCGGGGAAGTCGACCGTCGCTCCGACATCTTCTCTCTCGGAGTGGTGTTCTTCGAGGCCCTGACCGGCCGGCGGCTGTTCAAGCGCGACACCGACCTGCTCACCTGCATGGCGGTGCTGAACGCGCCGATTCCGAAGGTGAGCGAGCTTCGGGGCTCGCTTTCCCCGGACCTGGACCGCGTCGTCGCCAAGGCGCTCGAGCGGAACGTGGATAGGCGATACCAGACCTGCCAGGAAAT
>JAHFDQ010000089.1 GCA_023248915.1 Archangiaceae bacterium
GGTGGTGAGAAAGCCCTCGGTGTCCGCGCCCGCGGCCCAGCCCGGCGTCCCGAGCACCGCGTCGGCGATCTCCTTCGCCTTCTTGTCCTGGTTCACCGCCAGCCCGGCCCGAATCGCGAGCGCGGCGTCGTAGCCGAGCAGCGCCTTGTTCGGGGACCGGACCATACGCAGCCGCTCGACCGCCTCGCGCCCGGTCGCGCCGCTGTACCTGCGCTCGAAGGCCGCCAGGGCGGTCGCGCGATAGCGGGTGTCGCCCAGCACTGGCCCGGCCAGGGCGAGCGTCTCGACGTCGGCGTCGAACAGGAACCGGGCCGCGTCGTGCTCGGCGGCCCTCGCCTTGGCATACCGTTCGAACGCCTTGGCGGGTCCGCAGCCCTTGCTGGTGCGCACGAGCGCCAGCGCGACGATTCCCGAGGTGTTGTCGGCCGCGGCGCCGCTGCCCTGTTCCCACTCCCACGTCGCCGCCGACTTGCCCTTCGCGACCGCGAAGTCGCCCTGCGCCTTCTCGAGGGCGCGCGCGCCGCGGCAGAGCTGGTCCGACACCGAGGTCCGAAGATTGGCCTGATACTGCTCGGGCACCGAGGGACTTCCGGCCCAGGCAACCGAGCCGACGACGAGTACGGTGGCGATCGAGCGCTTGATCTGGATCATGAAGCGAAGGGTAGGACCCGGCCTGTGCGGGCGTCAAGCCGGCCGCTCCCCGGGCGTTCGCTATGCCTGCGCGGAGCCGCGTACCCAGGCCTACCGGGGGGATGGCACGAGCCCCTGGCCTCCGAGCAGCCGGGCTTCCTCGGCCGCCATCCGGCGCGCGTCTGATGCCCGGTGATGCTCATGCCCGAGCAGGTGCAGGAGCCCGTGCGCGAGGTAGCGGTCGACCTCCTCGCGAATTGGCCGGCCCCGCTCGGCCGCAACGCGGGCGGCGGTGTCCAGCGAGATGATGACGTCGCCGAGCTGGCGCGGCCCGCGGTCTCCGGGGACAGCCTCGCCGCCGGGGAAGCTGAGGACATCGGTGGCGATGTCCTTGCGCCGCCACCGGCGGTTCAGGGCGCGAATGGCGCCGTCGCCCACCAGAGCCACCGACAGCTCGGCCCCCGATACGTGGAGGGCGCGCAGGTAGGTCCGGGCCCGGGCCGCGACTCGACGGTGGAAAGCCGGAGCGAGGGCGTGCGCATCGAAGACCGAGACGGTGGTCGCTCGCGACTTCACATGCCGGCGCTTCGCTTACCCTCGGGCTTGGCGACGGACAGGCCGGACTTCACCGGCTCACCGTCCTTGGGCCTGGCTCCGGGCACGACGGCCCCGGGGGGGTAGGTGGGGCGCGCGTGGTAGATGCCCTCGAGCGTCCGCACGAAGGACTGGGCGATCAGGTTCAGGTCCTTCAAGGTCAGGTCGCACTCGTCGAGCTGGCCTTCCGAGAAGATGAGGTTGATCAGCTTCTGGACGAGCCCCTGCAGCTTGGCGCTGGTCGGTTCGGGCATCGCCCGCGACGCCGCCTCGACCGCGTCGGCGATCATCACCAGCGCCGCCTCGCGGAACTGAGGCTTCGGCCCCGGGTAGCGGTAGATGGCGTCGTCGATCGGCTGGGCGTTCTCCTTGCCTTCCTGTTCCTTCAGGGCCTTGTGGTAGAAATACCCGACCAAGAGGGTGCCGTGGTGCTGCGGGATGGCGTCCGCCACCAGCTTCGGCAGCTTGTACTGCCGCGCCATCTCGAGCCCTTCGGTGACGTGCCGCTTGATGATGACCGCGCTCATCGCCGGGGCCATCGCGTCGTGCCGGTTCTCGCCCTTCTGGTTCTCGCCGAAGTAGAGCGGGTTCCGGCCCTTGCCGATGTCGTGGTAGTAGGCGCACGAGCGCGCCAAGAGCGAGTTGGCCCCGATGGCTTCGGCCGCGCCCTCGACCAGGCTGCCCAGGATGATCGAGTGGTGGTAGGTGCCCGGAGCCTGGACGATGAGATCTTTCAGGGCCGGGTGGTTGAGGTTGGCCAATTCGAGCAGCTTGATGTCCGACGCGTAGCCGAAGCTGGCCTCGATGAGCGGCGTCACCGCCATCACCATCATCGGCACTCCCAGCGCGGCGCCGGTGAAGGCGAACCCAGCGCTGGCCGCCGCCTCGAGCGAAAGCCCCTTGCCCTCGGCGAGCGAGAAGAACAGCACGGTCAGGAAGTTCACCCCGCCCGTCCACAGCCCGGCGCGGAAGATGCCGACCCGGTCCTTGGCTTTGGTGATGCGGTCGGCCGCCACCAGCGAACCGATGAGCGTGAAGATGGCGAAGGCCAGCGAGTTGCCGATGAGCACGCCGGCGAGGCAGGACAGCACGACCGCGAAGAAGACCGCCATCTCCTCGGCCAGGACGAAGCGCACCAGCATCGCCCCCGCCGCCACCGGCACCGCGAAGTACAGCGCCTCGAGCGGAATGCGGCCGTACCGGTCGTGCACCGCGTCCGAGACGATCACCCACAGGTGCATCAGCCCCAGCATGCCGACCAGCAGCATGCCGAGCAGCAGCGCGTCCTTCCGGGTCGGGCGGAAGCGCCGGAACGCGGCCCGGTGGAAGGCGTAGGCCGAGGCGATGAGCAGGGCGACCAGCCCGGCTCCGCCCAGTTGTAGCTGCACCAGGTCGAGCTGGTCGGTCTGGGCCCGCATGCTCTTGATCACCACTAGGTGGGTAGCGTTGATCAGCTCGCCGTCGCCGATCACCTTCTGGCCCTTCTTGATGGTGATGACGGCTTCCTTGACCGCGTCGGCCGCGGCTCTCCGGCGCAGGTCGGTCACGGCGATGTTGATGGTGAGGTTGGGCCGCACCGGGCGCTTGGCCAGCCGCAGCACCGCCCGGCGCAAGAGCGCCGGAGCGTCCGGCAGCAGGTTGCCCGGAATGGACGAAAAGCGGTCGAGCTCGCCTTGCGCCTCGCGGATGTCGTGCACCGCCGGCGCGGCCGCCGTCGACAGGTGTTCGCTCGACCCGCCCAGAATGCGAACGGTGATGCCCTGGGCGTCGACCCGCGACAGCTCGTCGCGCGAGCCGGCGATCTTGGCGCGGTAGGCGCTCTCGACCAAGTTGAGGGTGGCGCGTTCGACCTCGCGCGAGAAGCGGGCCACCACCAGCGCCTCGAAGTCGTCCTCCTCGACGCCCGGCAACAGGCCTTCGAAGTGCTTGCGCGCCTCGCGAAGCCGATTGCTGAGCGCCTGCTCTTCCCGTTCGCGGTTCTCGGCCTCGGCCTTCTTCCTCTTCTGCGAAGGCGACAGCATCGCGTCTTCGGCCGTCTGGGGACGGGGCGGAGCCGCCTTCTCGGACGACTTCTCGGCCGCGAACTGCTCGATCATTTCCTGCATGTCGCCGAACGCGTCCTGCAGGGACTTGGCGATGGCGGGCTGGACCGAAGGATCGTAATCGAACACCGGCCGCACGGCCGACCGCGCCTCTTCGCGGCGCTGCTCGGTCATCGCCTCGTGAATGACTTCGTAGTCGCGCCCCGCCTTGAACCCCGAGGGCGAGCTCGACCGGAAGGGCTTGCCGAGGTCGTCGGGCACCAGCTCGGGAATCTGCTGGCTGTACAGCCCAGGCGAGATGAGGAACGCCGCCGACACCGACACCGCCAACAGCAGCACCAGGTGCACCACCCGCCCGCTCCAGCCGTCGGGCAGGGCCAGGCGCGCCGCCAGCGCGTCGAGGGGGGCGCTGTCCGAACCCTGCCCGCCGGCATCGGGGGGTGTGGCCTCGGGACCTCTGGACGTTGGGTCGGCCATCTGCGCCGAGACCCTAGTTGGGGGGGGGAACCGGTTCAAGCCGCAGTCGGCGAGCGGTCCTCCACCCTTGACATTCCACGGTGTCGTCCCCTGTATGGCGGGAGCGGTCGCTGTGGGTGGGGGCGTCTTTCGGGGGGAGGCCGCGATGCGGATGGGGGCTGGCTGGCTCGCGCTCGCCTGGTTGGCGGGCGCGATGGTGTCGGGCTGCCAGGACTACCTCTCGGGAATGGCGCGGCTCGCGGGCGGGTCGGACGGCGGCTTGGCGAGGCGTGCCTGGGACGCGTGGAGCGACGTTTCCGAAGCGGAAGATCCCCCGGCGGTCGGGGGCCGCGAGCGCTTCGGCGGGCCCTCAACGGACGCCTGCCGCCCACCGCGCGCGCCGACCGCCCGGCAGCCACCCCGGGCGCTGATCGTCACCAACGCCGAGCTCGCCCCGTCCTTCCGGCGGTACGCAGACCTGCACACCGTCACGGGCATATTGACCGAGGTGGTGACCGTCGAGGACATCTGCGCCGCCGCGCCGTGCGTGCGCGGCGACCCGCTGAACGACACGGCCAAGGCCATCAAGGACTACCTGCGCGGCCGGCCGGGCTTGCGGCACGTGCTCCTGGGCGGAGGAGTGACGGTGGTTCCGTCGCGGCAGGTGCACGATTCCTTCGTCAACCCGTTCGTGCCGACCGCCACGTTCACCGCCACGTTCCCGACCGACTACTACTATTCGGACTTCTCGGAGTGGGACACCGACGAGAACGGCGTCTACGCGGAGAAAGGCGTCGACGCGCCGGTGCTCTTGCCTTCGGTGACCGTGGCGCGCATTCCGGTGCAGACCGCGGCCGAGGCCGACGCCTACCTCGCGAAGGTGGTTCAGCACCTGACCGCGTTCGATTCGGCCGCCGCCTCGCGCGCGCTGGTGATCTCGAACCTCGCCTTCCGCTTAGCCGGCGCCGGCATCGACGCGGCTGTCTACCTCGAGTCGAGCGGTCGCACGCTGTCGCTCCTGGCGGGGGGAGTCGAGGTGTCGAAGCTGTACGCGACCTCGACCGTCGACCCGAATGCCGGCCTGTACTCGCCCGACCACGAAGAGCTCGCCTTCAAGGCCGGCCAGGCGCTGGTGGTGCACGCCGGCCACGCCAGCTACGACTCGCTCACGCAGGAGATCGACGGCTCAGAGGCCTTCACCGGCGCCCGGGCGCTGGCGCTGACCAACGCCACCCACCCCATCTTCCTGTCCTGCGGCTGCCGCGCGGGCGACATCACCACGCCCGGCAACGCCGGCGAGGACTTGGTCCTGGCTCCGTCCGGCGGCGCCGTGGCCTACCTGGGCAACGTCCCGCTCGGGCTGGGGATCGCGGGGGGCATGCAGCTCATCGACGAGCTCTTGCGCTACGTCCAGGCGGCCCCGTCGCCGCTGCTCGCCGATGCGTGGCGTGCCGCCCACCTGAACCTGCCCGAGGCCGACCTGTTCACGGTGCCGGGGCTCGGCGTGCCGGTGCCGGTCATCGACTCGAGCAGCTACCAGTGGACGCAGAAGGCAGCCGTGCTGCTCGGAGACTCGCTGATTCCCGTCTGGACCGCTGGGCGCCCACCGGCGCCGGCGCTCCGCGTGACGAGGGGGCTCGTCTGCAACCGTGGCCTGGCCCTCGACCTCGAGCTGGAGAGGCCGGTCACCGGCACGCTGAGGTTCCTGGCCGACGGAAACCTCCACCGCTTCGAGCTACTGGGCGAGGCGAGCGCGACCGCCGTCGTCGAGGGGAACCCGCACCGGTTGGTGGTGGGGCTCGAGTCGCCCGACTCTCTCTACGGGTACTGGGAATTCGCCCTGTAGGCCGACTACGGCTCTTCGTCCGGTTCGGGAGGGGCGGCAGCCGCCTCGGCCCGCTCGTAAGCCCGGACGACTTCCTGCACCAGCGGGTGGCGGACCACGTCGACGTCGGTGAACTCGGAGAAGACGATGCCCTCGACGTCCTTCAAAACTGTCCGGGCGTGCATCAGCCCCGACACCTTGCCGGCCGGCAGGTCGACCTGGGTGACGTCGCCGGTGACGACCGCCTTGCTGTTGCACCCCAGGCGGGTGAGGAACATCTTCATCTGCTCGATGGTGGTGTTCTGGGCCTCGTCGAGAATGGCGAAGGCGTCGTCGAGCGTGCGGCCGCGCATGAAGGCGAGCGGGGCAACCTCGACCGTGCCGTCCTCGATGAGCTGCGCGGCACGGTCGGCGTCCATCATCACCCGCAGGGCGTCGTTCAACGGCCGCAGGTAGGGGTTCACCTTCTCGGCCAGGTCGCCCGGCAGGAAGCCCAGCTTCTCACCGGCCTCGACCGCCGGCCGGGCGAGCACGATGCGCTTCACCTTGCGCTCGTGCAGGTGCGCCACCGCCATCGCCATGGCGAGGTACGTCTTGCCGGTGCCTGCAGGGCCGATGCCGAAGACGATGTCGGACGAACGGATGGCATCGACGTACCGCTTCTGCGCCAAGCTCTTGGGGGCCACGTGACGGCCGCCGCGGCTCAAGACCGGGCCGTGCAACAGCCCCTGCGCGTCGCCTTCGTGGCCCATCACCTGAATCGCCTGCTCGACGTCGTCCCGGAAGACGCGCCGGCCTGCCCTCGCCACCGTCGCGAGCCCCTCGAGCAGGCGGGCGCCCAGGGCCGCCGACTCGGCAGACCCGTGCACCAGCAGCTCGGCCCCGCGCTGCCCGACGCGGATTCCGAGCCGGCGCTCGATCAGCTTCAGGTTTTCGTTCTGGGCCCCCGCCACGGCCCGGGCCACGTCGTTGTCGCCGAGATCGACGCGAAGGCTCGCGAGGGACACGGCGGCGGATGAGGTGGAGGTGGGTCTCAATCGGGTCGGGTCAGCCTACCGCAGCGGCGGCAGGAGCACGAACTGGGCCGGGTTCGCACGCCGGTAGTAATAATCTTCGCGCCACGGGTAGCGCAAGTCTTCCCGCGCCAACAGGCCCGCGCCGACCAACGCGTCGAGCGTGTCAGGCACTTCTCCCCGCTCGAGCCGGTAGACGTCGAGGGCCGCCTCGATTCGGGCGAGCTGCTGCCGGGCGATGAACCGCTGGGTCGCCGGGTCCGCCGCGGCGGAAGCGGGCGCTCCCACCAGCCCCATCGAGCTCACCCCCATCTGAGTGGCGACGAGCGCCCCGCCCGCCAGCACCAGCGCGGTCACCACCACGCGCCCGGCCACGCCACCCACCCGGCTCACGAAGGAAGCGCCGACCTCGAGCGAAGCCGTCCTCCCCGACGGGCTGATGCCCTTCAGCCATTCACGCTGGACGAGGACCGACAGGGCCTTGCAGGTCTCGAACTCGCCCAGGCCCGACAGGTCGATGAGCTTCCGGACGTCGCGGCCCGGGGCGACGAGCTCGAACACCTTGCGCTCGAAGTCTGAGAACTCCTCGGCCTTCAGCCTCTCCGGCGCGGCCGGCTGGGCGCCGCCGAAGGCGTTGTCGAACGCCGCGTCGGTCTCGGGGTCGGGCGGAGGTTCGCCCGCCCCGGACATGGCCGGGTGGTCGAGCGCCTTCAACCGCTCGAACGTCATCTCGTACTTGTTGATGCGCTTCCGGATGAGCGGCCACTCGTCCACCATCCGGAAACCTTCCATCAGGACCGATTCCGGGCGGAGCGGGACGATGTCGTTCGCGTCGTACTCGACCTCGGTCTGCTCGAACTCGTAGGTGCCACTCTTCCAACTGAACAGCCCGTAGAGCGTCTCGCTCATCTGGAGCTGCACCATCTGGCGGAACCGGTCGACGCCGATGGCGTTGGCGGCCACCAGCACGTCGCCCAGGCGCTGCAGCGTCCGTCGCTGGGTTTCCAGCGCCATGTCGAGCCGCTGCTGCGAGACGATCTCGGCCCGGACCAGCATCGCGCCAATGAGGTCGCGCCGGTTTCGCGCCGAGACCTCCGCCCGGACGATGTTGCCTTCCTTGAACCCGACGTCGACCTCGAGGCCGCGCGACTTCAGGTGCAACAGGCCCGTCTTCTGCTGCTGGCCGATCAGCTGGAGAATGTCGGCGATGCCGAAGTCTTTGAGGGTACCTTTTAGAGCCATCGCTTATGGCACCTGGCGCTTGTACAGCCCGCGCAGCGGCAAGAGGTAGAAGAGCAGGAAGACGACGCCGAGCGCCCCCAGCCGGAAGAAGTAGGCCGGGTCGCCGTAGGGCGCGCGCAGCACCCCGTTCCGGAAGAAGACCATCACCACCGCGAACAGAAAGCCGAAGGCGTAGAACGCGCCGCGCACCGGCAGGCCGACGAACAGGTGGCCTGCCCCCGAGCACAGGAAGCCCAGGGCCAGCCCCAGCTTGTCGACCCGGCTCTGGTGCCGTTCGATCTCCAGCTGCTTGCGAATCTTCACCGGCGGCGGCACGACGCCGCGCCGCACGAAGACGTTCACGCACTGGTGGCACATCTCGCTGCCGAGCCCGAGCTCGGGGTCGCAGCGGCGGCACACAGCCCGGCCGCACTTGGAACAGACCCGCGACGCGCCCACCCAGCCGCGGACGCGCCCGACGGCAACCAGGGCGAGCCCCAGCGCGAGCGGCAGGACGGCCCCGAGCGGCAGTTCGAGGTCGCCCAGCAACTGGCGGCCAACCTGAACCTGGACCTTCTCGGGCGCGGCCCCCGGGTCGGCGAGCGCGGTGATGTCCGCAAGGAGCGGCCCGGGCGCGAGCAAGAGCTTGTTCAGCGGGGGATTTCCCTCGAGCTCTTTCCGAGCCGACAGCGACGGGTCCAGATCGCGGCTCCGGGCGAGCGCGGTCTGGGCGCGGTCCACCTCGCCCGCGGCCGCGTCGGGCCTCATCCCCGAGGCGCGCAACTCGAGCAACCGCCCCAGGTTGTAAGGGGCGGCGGCCAGCGACGGGTCGGCCTTGGCGGCGCTCTCGTAAATGACGAGCGCCCCGTCGACGTCACCGTTGGCGGCCATCGCGTTGCCGAGAGCCACCATGGCGCGCGAATCGCCAGGGTGGCTCGCGATTGCGGTCTGGATGTGCGCGAGCGCGGCCTTCACCTTGCCGTGCCTGAGCTCGTAGCGCCCCAAGCTGAACAGCTCGACGAAGCCGGCCCGCTCTTCCGCGACCCGGCGCTCGATGTGCTGGAGCGCCTCGTCGGCGCCGTAGCCGCCCCCCTCGAGGGCGAAGACGTCGTCGGCCAGGGTGCCGGCGAACGCCGTCTGGCGCGCCAGGAAACCCGCCCCGTACGGCATCCCGGCGAGCAGGCCGAGGGCAATCGCCCCCACCAGCCTTTCGCGGAACGACAGGTAGAAGGCCACCGAGACGAGCGGCACCCCGAGCACGGCGACCAGGCCCAGGCGCAGCGTCACCGGGAGCGTCAAGAGCAGGGCGAGCGCGGCCGCCGACTGCCAAGGCGCCACCGCCGACGGGAAGAGGTGGTGCACGTCGTGGGCGAGGTAGCGCACGCGCCGCCCGAAGAGCACCAGAGTCACCACCGCCGCGGTCGCCAGGAACGTCAGGAGGAACGCGGCGCCGAGGTCGGCCTCGACCGACCTGAGGTAGCGCGGGTCGCCGAACAAGCGCCGCAGGGAAGTCACCAGCTCGGTCGCGACCCGCGCCACGTCGGTCGCGTCGGCGAAGAAGTAGGCGCCGGCGAGCCCCAGGTGGGCGTACGGCAGGTCGGGTGAAAGGTCCACCGCCGCACTGGCGAGCTCGACCGCGCCCGCGGCGTCGTTGCTGCGCTGGCGCGCCTCGGCGGCCCGGACGAAGCCCACGCTGAACGACTCGAGGCTGGACAGGCCCTGCTCGTCGCGCAGCCGGGCGATCTCGAGGCGCGCGGCGGACGAGGCGCCGAGGTTCTGCGCCGCCTGTGCCTTGCGCCACCGCACCCAGGCATCGGTCAGTTGGGCGTCGTCGGTGGTGGGCAGTTGAAGCGTCTTAGGCGTCGGCGGCGGCCCGGCGACCGGAACCCCCGCATCGGCTTTCGCGGCGGGGCGCGCGACCCCCACCGGCGCGGCGACGGTTGCGGCAACTGGGGCGGCAACTGGAGGGACAATCCGGGCAGCGACCGAGCCCGCATCCGGCGCGGCCTTCGGCGCGGGGGCTTTCGGCGCCTTGGCGGTGGCGGGCTCGGGCTCTTCCGGTTCCTCGGGAGTCTCGGTCACCGGCGTCGGCGCCAAGTCGGGCTCGACCTCGTCGATGGGGCGCGGAGCTACGTCCTGACCCCGAGCCGTCGACGAGCCGAGAGTCACCGCCAGCCCGGCGCCGAGCGCGAGAATGAGGAGGCCGCGAGGAGCGCCCATCGAGGGCCCGGATGATAGGCGAGGGACACCGGCTTCGGAAGGCGCTCTTTGCCCGACGGCCGTGGTAAGGCCACGCCAATGACAGGCCCGAGCTCTCCCGGCGGCACGACCGCGGGGCCCGCCCTCGAGCGGCTCCGCGGCATCATGGGCGCGCTGCGCGCCGAGGGCGGCTGCCCCTGGGACCGCGAACAGTCGTTGCGCACCCTGCGGCCCTACCTCGTCGAAGAGGCCTACGAGGTCCTCGACGAAATGGACCGGGTGGATAGAGGCGGCCCCTGGCGGGCCTTGTGCGAAGAGCTGGGAGACCTCCTCTTCCAGATCGTCTTCCACGCCCAGCTCGCCGCCGAGCTGGGGGAGTTCACCCTGGCCGACGTGTGCGACGCCATCTCGGACAAGATTGTCAGCCGCCACCCGCACGTCTTCGGCGAAACCAAAGTGACGGGGGCGCCGCAGGTGCTGGAGAACTGGGCAAGACTCAAGGCCGAGGAACGGCGGAAGAAGCACGGCGCCGAAGGATCGGTGCTGGACGGCGTGCCGACCGCGGCCCCGGCGCTCCTGCGCGCCGAACGGCTGACCGAGAAGGCCTCGCGCATCGGTTTCGACTGGCCGAACCTGGCCGGGGTGCGCGAGAAGCTGCTGGAAGAGCTGGGCGAGCTCGACCAGGCCATCGCCGGCGGGCGCCGCGACGCCATCGAGCACGAGCTGGGCGACGTGCTGTTCTCGCTGGCGAACCTGGCCCGGTTCCTCGTCACCCCGGCTGAGGACGCGCTCCGCCAGGCGAATCGCCGCTTCACCGAGCGCTTCCACCAGGTGGAAGCCGGGCTGGCCGCCGAGAAGGTGCCGTTCGGCAAGGCGACGCTGCCCCAGATGGACGCGCTTTGGAATCAGGCGAAGGCCCGCGAGAAGGCGGCGCCGGTCACCACCGCCCGCGTGCGACGGATTGAGCTGACCACCGCCCGGATGGCCGAGACCGCCGCCTTCCTGTCCGCGGTCGGGCCGAAGCTGGGGCTGGCCCCCCTGCCCTTCGGCCCCGGCGAGCTGCGCTGGGCGGCCGGGCCGATCGAGGTCAGCTATCGCGCGGTGGAGGGCGGCCAGGGCCCGGCGGGTTGCATCGAGCTCGAAGCCCCCTCGCGCGAGGCGATCGACGCGCTCGAGCGCGAGCTGGCGCCCTTCGCGGTCGAGCGCCCGACTCCGTTCGGTCTCGTGCTGAGAGATCCCGGCGGCAATGCCTGGCGCTTCGTGTATTCGCCCTGACCGATCCGGTTAGGAAATTCGATACCGGTGGAGAGTTTGTCCACAGGCGTTGTGAGTAACGCGGGGGGAAACCTGTGGGCCGCGCTGGTGACGTGCTCGGGTTCGCATTTCGGACAGAGCGGCACGCCGCGAGGCCGTCCAGGTGAGGCCGTGTGCGCTGATGGTTTCGGCGCCAACGAATTCTTCATGGCGGCGCAGAGTTAGGCCTACCTGGCGGCGCAGTTATCCACAGGTGAACGCGCGCCTTGACGCGTGGGAGGGCGCGCAGTAGTTAGCCGCGCTCCAACCACGTCCGCGCCGAAAAGGAATCGACCTTGGCCAACACCCGTTCCGCCCAGAAGCGCAACCGTCAGGCGCTGAAGCGCCGCGCCCGCAACACCTCCGTTCGCACCTCGGTGAAGCACGTCGTCAAGAAGGCTCGCGAGGCGATCGCCTCGAAAGACCCGAAGAAGGCGCGCGAGGCGCTGGTCGAGGCGACCCGCGCCATCGACAGGGCGGCGTCGAAGGGCGTGCTGCACGCCAAGAACGCCTCTCGGCGCATCGCGCGGCTCGCGCAGGCGCTGTCCGGCACCCTCGCCGCCAAGTAGGCGTCGTGACCGAAGTTTGCTTTGCCGGGGCCGGGTGTCGGCGTTAACCAGAGCGCCATGGCACACCTGAACGGATCGGAACCGAACGTCTCGTTCCAGGCCGACCCGGCCCATTACCGCCACTGGAAGCTCACCTTCGACGGCGAGGTGGCGACGCTGGCGATGAACGTCCAGGAGGACGGCGGGCTTCGGCCCGGCTATTCGCTGAAGCTCAACAGCTACGACTTGGGCGTCGACATCGAGCTGGCCGACGCGGTCGAGCGGCTGCGCTTCGAACACCCCGAAGTGCGATCGGTGGTGGTGACTTCGCTGCGCGAGAAGGTGTTCTGCGCCGGCGCCAACATCTTCATGCTGGGCGGTTCGTCGCACCCTTTCAAGGTCAACTTCTGCAAGTTCACCAATGAGACGCGGCTGAACCTGGAAGACGCCTCGGCGCACAGCGGCCTGAAGTTCCTCGGCGCGCTGAACGGCACCGCTTCGGGCGGCGGGTACGAGCTGGCGCTGGCCTGCGACGAGATTCTGCTCGTCGACGACGGCAGCTCGGCGGTGTCGCTGCCGGAAGTGCCGCTGCTCGGCGTGCTGCCCGGCACCGGGGGGCTGACCCGGGTGGTGGACAAGCGCCTGGTGCGGCGCGATCTCGCCGACTTCTTCTCGACGGTGGCCGAGGGAGTCAAAGGCAAGCGGGCCGCCGAGTGGCGGTTGGTCGACCAGGCCGTGCCCAAGAGCCGCTTCGCCCAGGTGGTGGCCGACCGGGCCAAGGCGCTGGCGGCGAAGAGCGACCGGCCCAAGGGTGCGCGCGGCGTCAAGCTGCCGGCCGTGGGCGAACCGTACCGCCACGTCACGCTGAAGCGAGGCCCCCTGCCTCACGTAGTCGAGCTGGTGGTGCAGGGGCCCGGCGAACCGCCCCCGGCCGACGGCGAAGCGCTCGCCGCCCTGGGCGCCGACGCCTGGGCGATTCGCGCCTTCCGCGAGCTCGACGACGCCCTGTTGCGGCTGCGGCTGAACCAGCTCGAGGACGGCCTGGTGGTGCTTCGCGCCGAGGGCGACGCCGCGCAGGTGCTGGCGTGGGACCGCCTGCTGGAGAAGCACGCCTCGCACTGGCTGGTGCGCGAGACGCGGCTCTTGCAGAAGCGGGTGCTGCGCCGGCTCGACCTGATGGCGAAGACGCTCTACGCCTTCGTCGAACCCGCGAGCTGCTTCGCCGGAGTGCTGGCCGAGCTCGCGCTCGCCGCCGACCGCGGCTACATGCTCGATGACGTCAAGCGGCCCACCAAGCTCGAGCTGAGCAGCGCCAACGCCGGCCGGCTGCCGATGTGGAACGGGCTGACGCGCCTGGCCAGCCGCCAGCTCGCCGAACCGGGCAAGGTGGCGGAGATTCTCGCTCACGCCGGCCCGTTCTCGCCCGCCGAGGCGCAGGCCGCCGGCCTGGTGACCTTCACCCCCGACGCGCTCGACTGGGACGACGAGGTGCGCCTCGCCCTCGAAGAGCGGGCGTCGATGTCGCCCGACGCGCTCACCGGCCTGGAAGCCAACCTGCGCTTCGCCGGCCCCGAGACGATGGCGACCAAGATCTTCGGCCGGCTCACCGCCTGGCAGAACTGGATCTTCCAGCGCCCCAACGCCACCGGAGAGCACGGCGCCCTCACCCTCTACGGACAGGCGGGCCAGCGGCCCACCTTCGACGTCCGCCGCACCTAAAGACACTCCATGGCCAACCTGACCGACGAGAAGATTCCCAACAACATCGAGCTGTCGAAGGACCTGAAGCTGCAGCGCGCGCTCGAGCAATGGCAGCCGAACTTCCTCGGCTGGTGGCAGCAGATGGGCCCCGAGGGGTTTCAGGCCGACGACGTCTACCTGCGCACCGCGGTGAGCGTCGAACCCGACGGCTGGGCGCGCTACGGCTACGTGAAGATGCCCGACTACCGGTGGGGCATCTTCCTGTCCGACGCGGTGCAAAACCGAACCATCGGCTTCGGTGACAGCCTCGGCCAGCCGGTATGGCAGGAAGTGCCGGGCGAGCACCGGAACGCGTTGCGCCGCCTCATCGTCACCCAGGGCGACACCGAGCCGGCCTCGGTCGAGCAGCAGCGCCGGCTGGGCCGGACCTGCCCCTCGCTGTACGACTTGCGCAACCTCTTCCAGGTGAACGTAGAGGAAGGCCGGCACCTGTGGGCGATGGTGTACCTGCTGCAGAGGTACTTCGG
>JAHFDQ010000444.1 GCA_023248915.1 Archangiaceae bacterium
TTGGACGAAGAAGGCCAGCCTTGCCACCGCCCCCGCGGTGATGTCGAAGGCCGCGCTGGTGGCCGTCCCCAGCCCGGGTGCCGCTGCCGACAGCGTGTAGCCGACTCCTGCCTTGTCCAAGGAAAGGTCGGCGAAAGAGGCGATGCCGTTGACCGTCGCCACCGCGCCGCTACCACCCAGGGTGGCGTTGCCCGGGTTGGCAAGCAGGACGACCGAAACGCTCGCCGTCGCGGAAGCCAGCGTGTTGCCCGCCAGGTCCTGCACCGCAACCGCCACGGCCGGAGTGAGTGTCGCCCCCGCCACGGTGGTGACGGGGTTGACGACGAAGGCCAACTGCGCCGCCGCGCCGGCGGAAATGTCGAACGCCGCGCTGGTGGCCCCGGTGAGCCCGCTGGAAGCAGCCGTGAGGGTGTACCCAACT
Source organism: Archangiaceae bacterium (assembly GCA_023248915.1). Lineage (GTDB taxonomy): Bacteria > Myxococcota > Myxococcia > Myxococcales > Myxococcaceae > JAHFDQ01. Next base: position 422 of record JAHFDQ010000444.1, read on the forward strand.
CCGGGCCGGTTGATGGACAACCCGCTGAAGCCCGCGAGCCCTCCCACCGCCCCGACTGCCACCGCTCCACTCAGCGAGCCTCCCCCGGGGTTGTTGCCCAGAGCCAGCACAACGGTGTCCGTAGACGTGGGAACAGGGTTGCCCTGTCCGTCCAGCACCTGCACCGAGCAGGTCAGCGGCGCCCCCGCCGTGCTGCTCGCCGGTTCGACGGCGAAGGCCAGCCTCGCCGGCGCCCCCGCGGCGACGTCGAACGCAGCGCTGGTTTCCGCGGGCAGACCGCTCGAGGTGGCCACCAGCGTGTAGCCGACTCCTACCTTGTCCAGCGTCAGCCCGGCGAAGGTCGCCACGCCTGCCACCGCGCTCACGGTTCCCATGCCCCCGAGGACGCTGCCGCCTGGATTGTTGCCCAGCGCAACCGCGACGCCCACCGTCGAGGACGGGTCCGTGTTGCCGAAGGCGTCCTGCACCGCGACCTGCACCGCCGGCGACAGCGCTCCACCCGCAGCCGCGTTCGGCGGCTGCACCACGAAGGCCAACCGCGCCACCGCGCCTACGCTGATGTCGAAGGGCGCGCTGACGGCGCTGGCGAGCCCGCCCGACGACGCCACCAGCGTGTAGCCCACCCCCACCTTGTCCACGGACAGCCCTGCGAACGAGGCCACTCCGCCAGCCGAGGCCACCGCGCCACCTCCTGACAGCGTGGCCCCCCCAGGGATGGCGCCCAACACCATCGAGATGCTGGCCGCCGAGGAAGGCAGGGCGTTGCCGAGCGCGTCCAACACCTTCACTTGCACTGCCGGCGAGAGAGCAACCCCCGCCAGGGCACTCGACGGCTGGACCCCGAACGCCAACTGCGCGGCCGCTCCGGCCGTGATGTCGAAGGCGGAGCTGGTGGCGCCGATGAGACCGCTCGAGGAAGCCGTGAGGGTGTAGCCCACCCCCGCCTTGTCCACCGCCAGGTCCGCGAACGCCGCCACGCCCCCCACGGCGTTCAGCGGGTTGGTGCCAGCCAGTGCTGCCCCACCCGGGTTGTTGCCCAGAGCCACCGTGATGCCGGCGGTGGACGCGCTCGCCAGGTTGCCGAAAGCGTCCACCACCACCACCGAGGGCGCGATGGCCGCTCCCGCCGCGGCGCTTGCCGGTTGCACCCCGAACGTCAATTGGGCCGGTGCCCCGGCGACGATGTCGAAGGGGGCGCTGGTGGCCCCGGCCAGGCCGGCCGAAGAAGCCACCAGCGTGTAACCCACCCCCGACTTGTCCAGCGAGAGGCCGCTGAACGCGGCCACTCCGCTCGAAGCCGCCACCGAGGCGGTGCCCGACAGCGCGCTGCCGCCCGGGTTGGTGCCGAGCGCCACCGCGACCGTGGCGGTGGAAGTACCCAGGGGGTTGCCGAAGGCGTCCTGCACCTCGACCGACGTCGCGATCGCCGCCCCCGCGGCGGAGGTCACCGGTTGAACCGTGAACGCCAGCTTCGCCGGCGCCGCGCCCGTGATGTCGAAGGCCGCGCTGGTCGCCGCGGAAAGCCCAGCCGAGGAAGCCACGAGCGTGTAGCCCACCCCCGCCCTGTCGACAGACAGCCCAGCGAACGAGGCCGTCCCTCCGATGGCATTCGCGACGCTTGACCCAGCCAGCGTGCCGGAGGCCGGATTGTTCCCCAGTGCCAGCGAGATGGTCGCCGTCGAGGAGGCCAGGTTGTTGCCGTATGCGTCCTGGACCGTCACCTGGACGGCCGGGCTGATTGACACGCCTGCCGTGCTGGTCGACGGCTGCGCGCTGAACACCAACTGGGTCGCCACGCCCGCCGTCACGTCAAAGGCGAGGCTGGACGCCCCGGTGAGCCCCGTCCCCGACGCCACCAGCGTGTAGCCTGCGCCGGCCTTGTCGATGGACAGGTTGGCAAAGGCCGCCACCCCCGCGACCGCGCTCATCGGGTTGGTGCCCGAAAGAACGCCGGCCCCCGGGTTGGCGCCAATGGCCACGGTGATCGCCGCCGCCGACGAGGGCACCGTGTTACCCAGCGAGTCCTGTACCACCACCGCCGGGGTGATGGCCGCTCCGGCCGCGGTGTTGGCGGGTTGCACCGCGAAGGCCAGCTTCGCCGCCGCCCCTGCAGTGATGTCGAAGGCGGCGCTGCTGGCTCCAGCAAGCCCTCCCGACGACGCCGTCAGCGTGTAGCCGACTCCCGTCTTGCCAATGGACAGGTTGGCGAAAGAAGCCACTCCCGAGACAGCGCTCTTCGGGTTGGTGCCAGAGAGAGTGCCGCCGCCCGGGTTGGTGCCCATGGCAAGGGCGATGCTGGCCACGGAAGACGTCACCGTGTTGCCGAGCGCGTCCTGCACCGTCACGGTGGGCGTGATGGCCGCCCCGGCGGTCGTCGTCGCCGGCTCGACCGTGAACGCCAGCTTCGCCGCTGCGCCAGGGACGATGTCGAAGGCGACGCTGGAGGCGCTGGTGAGGCCGCCAGCCGAAGCGGTGAGGGTGTAACCGACTCCCGTCTTGTCGATGGAGAGGTTGGCGAAGGCCACCACTCCTGCCACGGCGTTCTTCGGGTTGGTGCCGGAGAGGGTGCCTGCTCCGGGGTTGGTGCCGATGGCGACCAGCACGCTGACCGTCGAGGAGGCTACGGTGTTGCCCAGCGCGTCTTGCACCTCCACCGTCGGGCTGAGGGCCGCGCCCGCGACGGCGGTGGCGGGCTGCACCGTGAAGGCCAGCTTCGTGCCCGCACCCGTGATGATGTCGAAGGCAATGCTGGTGGCTCCGGACAGCAGCCCCGACGAGGCCGTGAGGGTGTAGCCCACTCCCGCCCTGTCGATGGCGAGGTTGCTGAAGGTGGCGACGCCCGAAACAGCGGGCTTGGGGTTGGTTCCGGTGAGCGCGCCGCTGCCCGGGTTGGTGCCGATGGCGAGGGTGATGCTGGCCGTCGAGGTGGTCACCGTGTTGCCAAGCGCGTCCTGCACCACGACCAGAACGGCCGGGGCGATGACCGCCCCCGCGGTGGTGTTCGTGGGCGGCACCGTGAAGGCCAGCTTCGTCGCGGCGCCCGGCAAGATGTCGAAGGCGAGGCTGGTGGCAGCGGTGAGGGCTCCCGAGGAGGCCGTGAGGGTGTAGCCCGTCCCCGCCCTGTCGATGGAGAGATTGCTGAAGGCGGCAAGGCCCGAGACGGCGCTCTTCGGGTTGGTGCCGGACAGCGCGCCGCTTCCGGGGTTGGCGCCGATGGCGAGGGCGACGGCGGCGGTCGAGGACGTCACCGGGTTGCCGAGGGCGTCTTCCACCGTCACGGTCGGAGTGACGGCTGCCCCGGCGGTGGTGGTGGCCGGCTGGACGGTGAAGGCCAGCTTGGTCGCAGGTCCGGGGACAATGTCGAAGGGGGCGCTGTCGATGCTGAGCAGACCGGCGGACGTCGGCCTCAGCGTGTAGCCCGTGCCCGTCTTGTCTATGGAGAGTCCGGCGAAAGTGGCGATTCCGCCCACTGCGTTCTGCGCCACCGTCCCGCTCAGCGTGCCGCCGCCGGGGTTGGTGAAGAGAGCCAGGCTGATGCTGGCCGTCGAGGAGGTGATGGGGTTGCCCCACTTGTCCTGCACCCCCGCCAACACGGCCGGGTTGATGGAGGCGCCGGCGGTGGTGCTGGACGGCTGGACGGTGAAGACCACCCTGTCGGCGACATCGGCCGAGACGTCGAAGGAGTTGCTGATGGCGCCCACGAGGCCGGCCGAGGCAACCGTCAGGGTGTAGCCGGCGGCCGCCGTGTTCATGACGAGGTTGGAGAACGAGGCGACGCCGGCCACGGCGCTCTTCGGGTTGGTTCCGGAGAGAGTGGTTCCTCCGGGGTTGGCGCCGATGGCGAGCAGAATGCTCGCAGTCGACGAGGTGACGGTGTTGCCGAACGAGTCCTGCACCGTCACCTGAACGGCGGGGGCAATGGCGTTGCCGGCCGTGGTGTTGGAAGGCTGGACAGTGAAGGCCAGCTTGTTGGCCGGTCCGACGGCAATGTTGAAGTTCCCGCTGGTGGCGCCGGCAAGCCCGGGAGAAGTGGCCGTAAGCGTGTAGCCCACTCCCGATTTGTCGATGGAGAGGTTGGAGAAGGTGGCGACGCCGGCGCTGGCGCCGAAGGGATTGGTGCCGGAGAGGATGCCACCGCCCGGGTTCGTGCCGATGGCCAACGTGATCGAGGCAGAGGAAGACGTCACCGTGTTGCCGAGCGCGTCTTGCACCGTCACCTCGATGGCGGGCGCAAGGGAAACGCCGGCGGTGGTGGAACTTGGCGCCACCGTGAAGACCAGCTTGCTGGCCGCGCCGACGGTGATGTCGAAGCTGCCGCTCGTGGCGCCGGTGAGCCCCGTTCCCGAGGCTGTCAGGGTGTAGCCGGTGCCCGCCCTGTCGATGGAGAGATCGCCGAAGGTGGCGAGCCCCGCGACCGCGCTCTTCGGGTTGGTGCCCGAGAGAATGCCGCCGCTCGGGTTGGCGCCGATGGCCACCGTGATGCTGGCGGTGGACGAGGTGACCGTGTTGCCCAGGGCGTCCTGCACCTCCACCCCTACTGCCGGGGCGATGGACGCGCCCGCGGTAGTAGTCACCGGCGCCACTGTGAAGGCCAGCTTGGTGGCCGCGCCGGGGTTGATGTCGAAGGCGACGCTGGTGGCGCCGGTGAGGACGCCGGAAGCGGCCGTCAGGGTGTACCCCGTGCCCACCTTGTCGATCGAGAGGTTGCCGAAGGCGGCCACTCCCGACAGGGCGCTCTTCGGGTTGGTGCCCGAGAGGGTGCCTCCTCCGGGGTTGGTGCCAATGGCCACCGTGATGCTGGCGGCCGAAGACGTCACCGTGTTGCCGAGGGCGTCCTGCACCGTCACGGTTGGGGTAATGGCTGCCCCCGCGGAAGTGGTGGCGGGCTGCGCCGTGAACGCCAGCTTCGCCGCGGCGCCGGCCGTGATG
>JAHFDQ010000445.1 GCA_023248915.1 Archangiaceae bacterium
GTGCCGGCGCTGCACCGAGCACTCGCGCTCGCCCAGGTGCACGATGTTGCCGTGCTCGTCGGCGACGATCTGAATCTCGATGTGGCGCGGCTTCTCGACGTACCGTTCTAGGTACATCTCGCCGTTGGCGAACGCCGCGACCGCCTCGGCCGACGCGGTTGAGAAGGCCTGGGCGATGGCCGTCGGGTCTCGGACGATCTTCATGCCCCGCCCGCCGCCACCCGCCGCCGCCTTCAGGATGACGGGGAAGCCGATCTCCTTCGCGACCTTCTCGGCCGCGACCGCGTCCTTCACCACGCCCGGCGACCCCGGCAACAGCGGCAGCCCGGCCTCGTGGGCAGCCTCGCGGGCGCGAATCTTGTTGCCCATCATCCTGAGCATCTCGGGGCGCGGGCCGATGAAACGAATCTTGCAGCTCTCACAGACCTCGGCGAACTCGGGGTTCTCGGACAGGAAGCCGTAGCCCGGGTGAATGGCGTCGACCCGGGTGATCTCGGCGGCCGACAGAATCGCCGGCACGTTCAGGTAGCTTTCCTTCGAGGGCGGCGGCCCGATGCACACCGCTTCGTCGGCGAAGCGCACGTGCAGGGCGTTCGCGTCGGCCGTCGAGTGCACCGCCACCGTCGCCACGCCCAGCTCGCGGCACGCGCGAATGATGCGCAGCGCGATCTCGCCGCGGTTCGCGATGAGAATCTTCTTGAACACCTAGACCGGCTCGATCCTGAACAGCCCTTGACCGAACTCCACGGGTTGGCCGTTCTCGACGAGAATCTCGGCGACCTTGCCCGCGCCTTCGGCTTCGATCTCGTTCATCAGCTTCATGGCCTCGACGATGCAGAGCACCTGGCCCTTTCGCACCACCGACCCGACCTCGACGAACGGCGGCTGGTCGGGGGCCGGTGTCCTGTAGAAGGTGCCGACGAAGGGCGAGGTCAACACCTGGCCCTTCTTCTCGACCGCGGGGGCCGCGGGGGCGGCCGCGGCCTTGCCGTTCGCCTCGGGGGCGGGCGGCCGGGGCGCGGGCACCGAGAACTCCGCCGGCACCGGAGAGACCGACGGCCCCGGCGGGGCGGCATGGTGGATGATGGTGCTCGCCGGCTGGCCGCGCCGGATGAAGAGCCGCTCGGGGCCGCGCCGCCACAACAGCCGGGTGACGTCGGAAGCTTCGAGAATCTCGACCACCTGCCGCAAGGCCTCGACGTCGAGCAGCGTCGCGCCCTCGGCCAGTTCGGTGCCGGCCGACCGGCCCAGCGGGCTTGCGTTCTTCTTCTTTAGCGCCATCGGAGAGTCATCCCCTGCCGGGTCTAGCCGGCGGTGCCGACGCGGGTCAGGTACTTGCCGTCGCGCGTGTCGATCTTCAGGACGTCGCCCTCGTTGATGAAGAGCGGCACGTTCACCTGGTAGCCGGTCTCGAGCACCGCCGGCTTGGTGGCCCCAGAGACCGTGTCGCCCCTCGCCCCGGGGTCGCACTTGACGACCTTCAAGTCGACCGAGTTCGGCAGCGACACGCCAAGCGCCTTGCCGTTGAAGAACAGCACCGAGGCGTTGACGTTCTCTTTGAGGAACGACTTCTGTTCTCCGAGCACCTTTTCGCCCAGGAAGGTCTGGTCGTAGGTCTTGTTGTCCATGAAGTAGTAGTCGTCGCCCTGCTTGTACAGGTACTGCATTTCCTTCTCTTCGATGTCGGGGCGGCCGACCTTGTCGCCGCTCTTGAAGGTCGGCTGCAGCACCCGCCCGGACGTCAGGCTGCGGATGCTGGTGCGAACGAAGGCCGACCCCTTCCCGGGCTTGACGTGCTGAAACTCGACGATCTCGAAGGGTTCGCCGTCGATCTCGATCTTGAGCCCCTTGCGGAACTCCGAGGTATCAATGACACCGGCCATGAAGCGACACTCCTCGTTGGAAGGGCGAGGGTGTCTACCCCCCTTGCGCACCCGAGGGCAAGCAGGATGGTGGTCGCTACAGCTCGGCCTTGACCTTCGGCGCGGTCACCCTGAGCACGTACCGGCCCTTGCCGTAGTTGCCCTCGGGCTTCAGCGCCAGCACCAGGAAGTACTCGGGGGTCACCATGCGCATCAGCGTCACTACCTTCTCCGAGTTGATGGACAGCTCGGTCACCGCCCCAGTCTTGAGCTGTTCGGCCGCCGCCTTCGCCTGGTTGAGCAGGTTGGCGTACTCGACCCAGACATTGGCCAATTCGAGGTCGCCGGCAGCAGCCGCCTGGTGTGTTTCCACCGCGATGCCGTCGAAGCCCATCACGCTGCAGGCCAGGGCTCCATCGACCTGCGACACCACCGACTCGAGATGCGCGGAGAAGGACATGGTCTGACGACTTCTAGGGGCCAAGCCCCCGCGCGGTCAAGGAGTAGTGCCGCACACGACCGTGACTTCGGGAAGCTTGTCCTTGTTCGAGCAGCAGGCCAGCGGCGCCCCGTCCTGGCCCCCGAAGTTTCCACACGGCCCGGTCCGGGCGACGCGGTCCGGCACCATCTCGATGCCACCGTCCCCCAACGGGGTCGGGATGGCGGGACACATGGTCTCCACGTCTCTTCCCGTGGTGAAGAACTTGACCGGGAAAGTGATCTGATTCGAGACGATCTGCGTTCCGTTCGAGAGCTTGCCCCTGACCTGAAGCGAGATCGACACGTTTGCCGTTTCGGCCCCGGTCACCGCCACGGAAAGGGCGTCCAGCGCCTCCTGAGTCACCAGATTCTGTACGACGTTCTCCACCTCGCCCGGAGGCAGGTAGAAGTAGGTGCCCACGCGCTTCGGCGCCAGCTTGAGGTTGGGCACTGTAGTACTGTAGGTCAAGTCAAGCTCCTCGGCGTAGAAGCCGTTGGGCGACGTCCCCTCGGCCTTGCCACCTGCGACACCGCTCGTCGACGACGCACTGAGCTCAGAGCGGACGTCGAACTCGACCAGGTACCGGGTCGACCCCGATAGGTCGAGTTGCCCGCCGCCTTGGTCCTGCGTCCTGTCCCAAGTACAGGAACTGCCGGACCGCGCCGCCAACACCGGGTGGGCCTTTTCGATGCGAAGCGGGGTGTTCGAACCCCCGCACGACGCCAGCAGGGTCAGCCCTCCGGCGCCGATGATGGAAACTACGAGTATCGTTCTTTTCACGGGCGCTCCTAAAGGTTCTGGGCGACGGTTTGCCGGTTGAGTATCCGCGGAGTGATGAAGATCAGCAGTTCCTGCCGGTTCTCGCCTTCGCGGCTGTCCCGGAAGAAAAAGCCGAGGATCGGAATCTTTCCGAAGAACGGTACCGAATTGACCGAGCTTGAGCCCCGGCGAACGTAGATGCCGCCGATGACGGTCGTGTCGCCGTCTTTGACCAGCACCTGGGTGTTCGCTTCCTTGCGCTGAATGGCCGGCTGCCCGTTCGACCCTGTGGCCGACGGGTCGGGCTGGTTATTCTCCGCCTTTATTTGCATCAGCACGCTGCCGTCCTGGGTGATGTGCGGAGTCACTTCCAGCGAGAGTCGCGCATCGACGAAGGACGTGCTGACACCTGCCGCCGAAGCTTGACTGAACGGAACCGACACACCCTGGCTGATCCTCGCGGAGCTGTTGTCGATGGTCGTGACCTTCGGCGCTGAAATGGTCTTGACCGTGCCCTGGTTCTCCATGGCCGAGAGCCGAAGATTGAGGGCCAACGCCCCGCCCGCGGACCCGAAGATGAAGCCGAGGGCGCCACCGGCTCCTGCCCCAACGGCAGCAGGCAGGTTCACGGCGAAGTTCGGCGTCGCCGAGGTGCCGGTCGAATTCCCGCTTTCCGAGCCGCCCGTCACCGCGAACGAGTTCGGGAACGCCAGACCCGTCGGATTGCCGTTCGCGGGCGTGAATTGGGAAGTGCCGCCCCACTGCACGCCCAGGTTCTTCGAGAAGCTGGTATTGGCCTCGACGATTCGGCTCTCGATGAGCACTTGAGGCGTCTGGGTGTCGAGCGTCTGCACCAGAGACCGAGCCCGCGCGATGTTCGAGGCCACGTCCCTCACGATGAGGGTGTTCGTGCGGACGTCCGTGCTGACCGTCCCGCGCTCGGAAAGGACGTCTTTCACGCGCGCCGACATCTCGCCAACGGTGGCGTAGTTGACGGCGATGAGCTGAACCACCAGCTCTTCCTGGCGCCGCATCGACTTCTGCCGTTCCTCGCGCTGCTTGGCCTCGGACTCGAGCGTCCCCAGCGGCGCCACACGAATGACGTTGCCCAGATCTTCTTTCCCGAGGCTCTTCGACCGGAGAATGAGCTCGAGCGCCTGGTCCCAGGGCACGTTGCGCAGCCGGATGGTGAGCTTGCCCTGCACGTCGTCGGCGACAACGATGTTCTTCTTCGAGATCTCGGCGATCACCCGGAGCATGTTGTGAATCTCTATGTCCTTGAACTCGAACGACACCTTCTTGCCCACCCAGCCCTGACGCTGGGGGGCCCCTTGCTCGGCGTACCGCACCGGCTCGGACGCGAACCCGGCAGTCTGGCCGTTGACCGCGACTTGCTCGGTCTTCACGCCCCTCGACGCCAAGCGCCAGCTCAACCCCGCCGGGGTCTTCACGACCGATTCCTCGAGCGCCCCATTGGTGGCGACGACCAACCGAACCCGTTCGGTACCGCCGGCGACCGAGAACGCGCTGATCATCTTCACCGGGGTGTCCAGCGCGCTGGTGTCGAGGCTTCGCTCGAGGCGCTTCGGCAGGCGTGCCCCTTCAAGTGTCAAGACCGCGCTCTTGTCGTCCGGGCGATCGGTCTTCCACCGCGCCGCGCCGGTGAGCTTCAGCTCGATTCGGCCTCCGGTGGGTGTGTCCTCGAAGACCAGGTCCTTCACCTCGACGCTGGCCACGTTCCGGGACGGGACGGTCGGTTCGGGCTTGACTGGCAGGGGCGCCGCCTCGGACCGCCGCGCCGTCAACGCCTCGGCCCCGGAGAGGTCTATCTTCTTCCCGTCGATCTCGAGCTCGGCCGGGCCTTCCCCGGGCGCTGTGGCTTCGCTGATCTTCGATTGCGCCGCCTGGATCGCCGCTGGCTTTGCCGCGGCCACGGCCGAACCGAAGGTGACACGCACGCCGTTGCCGGTCCGAACGGCCTGGTACGCGGGCATGGCGCCCTCGACGTCCAAGACGAACCGGACCTTTTCCTTGTGCGCCCCGACCCGGATGGCCCGCAGCGAGCCTCCCTTGGCTTTCGGGGTGCGCGCGGCCATGCCCAGGCCATAGAGGTCGAGCGCCAACCGGGGCGGGCTTTCGAGCTCGATTAGCTCGTACTTAGCGACCTGCCCGTCGGTCTGGATGTTGAACGTGTCACGAGCTACCTGAACCGCCGTGACGTTGCGTG
>JAHFDQ010000446.1 GCA_023248915.1 Archangiaceae bacterium
GGACGGTGTACTTGCAGGACCCCGAGGGCAACCGCGTCGCCCTGTCCCACCACCCCGACCCGGCGCCCGAAGGCTAGCGCCCCGACTTTCCTTGCGGAGCCCGAAGCCGTGCGGTTACAAGCGGCGCCCATGCGGCTGGGTGAGCTGTTGCTGTCCGAGAAGCTGGTGACGCCGGCGGGCCTGGAAGAGGCCCTCGAGACCCAGGTGGTGCAGGGCGGGAGAATCGGCACCAACCTGGTCGAGCTGGGGCTCTTGGCGGAGAAAGATCTCGCCCGCATGCTCGGCAAGCAGCACAACCTCGCCTTCGCCTCGGGCGAGATGGCGCCGGACCCGCGGGCGCTCGAGCTGGTCGAAGCCAACTACGCCGACGAGAATGATCTGCTGCCGATGCGGGTCGACCAGACGCGCGTGACGGTGGCGGTCATCAACCCGGCCCAGCTCTCCCTGCTCGACGAGATCGGCTTCAAGTCGGGCAAGCGGGTGGTGGCCGTCGTCGTGCCCGAGTTCCGGATGAACCAGATGCTGCGCAAGCACTGCAAGGCGTTCAGGCCCATTCGCCCCATCGACATGAACGCCCTGCGGCCGTCGAAGACGCTGGCCGCGAAGGACTCGAAGACCGCCGAGAAGGCCGCCGACCTGATGAGCGAGGACGAGTTCCAGTCGCTCTACGCCGAGGCGATGGGCGACGACGACGAGGAAGTCATCGACGGTACGGCGATCGTCGAGGAGGAGATTCCGGCTCCGGTGCCGGCCGCGGCTCCTGCCTTCGCGCCTGTCTGGGCTCAGGTTCAGGCCCCGGCTCCAACTCCCGCGACTTCGGCTCCGATCGCCCCGGCCCCCTTCGTCGAGCGGCGGGCCGTGCCTCGCGCCAGCTCGCCCGCCCGGGTCGAGCCGCTCGGCTTCGCCGAGGCCCAGAAGCTGTTGCAGGCGAGCGACGACCGCGAAGACGTCGCCCGGAACGTGCTGCGCTTCGCCTTGAGCAAGTGGAAGAGATCGCTCTTGCTGTCGGTGCACGGCGACTTCGTCACCGGCTGGCACGGCGTGGGGCAGGGGGTGCGGGCCAAGGCGGTGCAGCGCATCGGCATCGGCCTTCGCGGCCAGAGCACGTTCAAGCTCGTGCGCGACACCCGGTCGCACTACGTCGGCCCGATGAAGCGCGACGCCGGCACCGCGGTCTTCTACAAGCTCTTGGGCGGCGGTTTCCCGAAGACGGCGGTGCTCTTGCCGCTGCTCTTGCGCGGGAAGGTGGTCCACATTCTCTACGTGGACAACGGCCCCGATGACTTCACTCCGCCCGACATCGGCGAGCTGCTGATTCTGTCGCAGAGCGTGGCCAGGTCTTACGAGGCGATGATCAAGCGCCGCCGCGCCGGCTAGAAGCTCATTGCGCTTCGACGTTGAAGTACTGGTGCTCGCCCTCGTGCACCGTGAAGGCCTGCTGCCACTTCAGCTTGCCGACCGTAACCACCGCCTTGTGGCGGCCTTCCCAGAGCGAGATCTCCTTCAGCGGGGCCTTTCCCATGCGCCGGCCGTCGATGAAGACCACGGCGCCGTCCGGGGCGGTGAGGCTGACCGACCCTCTGCCCAGGACGATGTCTTCCTGCGTCTTGCCCTTCGGTCTCACCGTGATCGCCCGGCTGGTCGAGATGTTCCGAATCTTGTCCACCAAGAGGACGATGTGCTGGCCGGGCGCCAGCCGGCCGTTGAAGGGCGACCGGCCCGAGGGCTTGCCGTCGATGGTGAGCGTCACGGGCGGCTCGACCGTGAGCGCAAGTGAGGGTGGCCCCTCGTCGATGGGCTTGGGCGGCGGCGGGGGTTCGACCGCCTTCGCTGCGCCAGCGTCGGGGGCGGTCGGGGGAGGGGGAGGCGGGGGCTGCGGCACCGGCACCGTGGGCGTGACGCCGGCGTCGGCGCTTCCTGCCTCGGTAGTTCCTGCGTCGGCGGTTCCCCCATCGGCCGCCGCCGTGGGTTGCGGCCCAGGCTTCGGAGCCGGCTGCACCGGCGTTGGCGGCCGAGACTTCGCGGTGAACGCCAGCCCGAGGTACACGACGCCGGCCCCCGCGACCCCCGCGCCGAGGATGATGAGCGGCGCCAGCGACCGGCGCTTCGGGCCGGCTCCCTTGGAGGGGCTGCCCCTCCTTGGCGGACCGCGCTTGCCCACCTTCTTCTCGACGACGGGCTTGCCGGCAGCCGCAGGACCCATCGAGGGAGCAGGCCGAATCGACGGATCTTTGGGCTCTGCCGCCTTCTGCTTCGGGGCCGGGGCCGGGGCGGCGCGCTGGGGCGCTGACGGAGTCAGCACCGGGCGGGCCGAGGGAGCTTGAGCGGGCGCGGGCGGCGCCGCCTGGGGAATGGGGACCGGCGCGGGTTCAGGCTCCGGGGCCGCCATGGGGGCCTGCGACCGAGCGGAGGGAACGGGTGCCGGAGGGCGGGGCGCGGGTGCCGGAGCGACGGGCTCGGGACGCGGACGAGCCGGCTCAGCGGTCGCGGCCCGGCGGGCCTCAGGTGGCGGTCTAGCGGTGGGTGCGGGCTCCGGCTCGGGTTCGGGTTCGCCTTGCGCGGCGGCCGCCCACTTCGGCGAAGGCATGATGCCCGAAGGCTGCGAGTCCCACTGTTCGCGGGCGAACTCGGCGATGCCGGCGTCGAGCACCCGGCTGCGCGCCGCGCGCCGTTCTTCCGAAACGGGAAACGCTGTGAGCAGGAAGGCCGCGAGCTCTTCGTTCGTCGGCAGCGCCCCGATCGCCATCTCGAGCGCTTCCTTGAAGGCGAGCGGCGTCGAGTACCGGTCGGCGGCCTTCTTCGCCAGCGACTGGCCTACCACCGCCTTCAGGGTGAGGGGGCAGCCGGCGACCTCGATGGGCGGCGGCAGCGACGACAGCACGGCCTGCTCGGGGTCGGGCGCGTTGGCGAAGGGCACCTTCCCCGTCAGGCACTCGTACAGGGTCAGCCCGAGCAGGTAGACGTCTGTCTGCAGCACCATCGCGGTGCGGCCGCCGATGATCTGCTCGGGCGCGCTGTGCAGCTTGCGGCGGCGCTCGAGCTGGCCGGTCAGGTCTCTCGGGGCGACCCCCAGGGCGCCGTAGCCCGACACCTTCGACACGCCGCTGAACGAGACGATCAGCGTCTCGGGCCTCAAGTCGCCGTGCAACAGCGGCGTCCCGTCGTCGTTCCCCGCGATGTGGCCGTAGTGCACCCCCATCGCGGCGTCGGCGACGATCTTCACCGCGAACTTCGGCGGCAGCACCTTCACTACCTCGAGAATGCGGCGCAGCGACTCGCCGTCGGCGAACTCGACCACCCGGGCGTGGCCCTCGTCGAGGCTCGCGAAGCCCTTCACCCGCATGATGTTGGGGTGTTCGAGGGTCGCCGCGTGCTCGATCTCCTTGCGAATTCGCTCGAGCAGGGCGGGGTCCTGGTTGGCCTCTTCCGTCACCCAGACGAGCACCACCGGGCGTGCCTTCGACTCGTTCGAGATCTCGAGCCCGAGGTACGCCCGTGAACCTTCGCCGGAGAGCAAAGGCCCCAGGGCCTGGTAGCGCAGCTTGCGCATTCCGTTCGACTGTAGATGTGAAACGCAGACTGTCAAACGGGTAGATGTTGCAGCCTGTTTCACCTGGTACCGGTTCGCGATATCTGGGCGGCCATGAGCCTGGTGCTGGTGGCGGACGACGAAGCGGCGGTCCTCGAGGTCCTCTCCGAGGTAGTCGAAGACCTGGGGCACGAGGTGGTCCGCGCGCGGGACGGCCGCGAGGCCCTGGCGATGGCCCGGCAACGCCGGCCCGCCCTGGTGGTGACTGATCACCTGATGCCGCTGCTCTCGGGCGTCGAGCTGTGCAAGCTGATGCGCAAGGACGCCGAGCTGAAGGACGTGCCGGTGATTCTGCTGTCGGCCGCTCCCCCGAAGGTCCCGCTCGATGCCTGCTCGTTCTTGTCGAAGCCGTTCGAGCTGGTCGACTTCGAAGCGATGATCCGCGAGATGATCGGCTAGGCCTCTTGAGAGGCGTTTCGGCCGGGCGCGCGCTGGTCTAAGAAGGGGCCATGTCCCGATTCGCGCTCGCGCTGTGCCTGCTGCTGGTCGCTCCCGCCGTCGCCCGGGCCGGCGACTCCGAAGCCGAGGTCACCGCCGTGGCCGACGCCTACCTGAAGGCGCTGACCGGCGAAGGCGACGACAAGGGCAAGGACTTGCTGCTGGGCGGCGCCACCATGAACGCCCAGCTCTTCAACCTCGAGAACTGGACCGTCCTGTCCAAAGATCCTGTCCGGAAGGAAGAGGGCGACCTGGGCCACGCCGCGGCGCTGATGGCCGACCTGGACAAGGCCGGGCGCGAGGCGTTGACCAAGATGATGGGGTCGAAGGGAGTGGACGACGACCTGTCGACCACCGAGCTGTCGCTGGAAGAGGCGATGAAGATCATGGGTCCCACCCGGGTGAAGCGCGACAAGCTGGTCAAGTCGCACCCGGTGCTCGCCTACGTCGCCCGGGTGACGAAAGAGGTCTACTGGCACCCGAAGAACCCAGTCCGCGCGGTGATCGCCAAGGCCGGCGGCAAGGGGCGCTACACGCTGGAAGTGCACCGCTGGAAGATGGAGAGCCGCGAAGGGCCAAGGAAGTCGCCGCGCCAGTGGCCGCTGCGCATGGTGCGCTTCAAGTGCGCCGCCTTCGACACCGGCTGGAAGGTGTTGCCGGCGTCGGACTGGAACGCCGAGTAGTCAGCGCTGAGACTTCAGCGCCCAGCCGATCAGCTTGTAGAGCAGCCGCGCTCCGACGTTGCCGTCCCACTCGTCGCCGTCGGGGCCGGGCGCCACCTCGCACAGGTCGAAGCCGACGAGGGTTCGGCCCGACTTGGCCACCCCGGCCACCAGCGCCGCGGCCTGGTGGAAGGACAGGCCTCCGGGCACCGGCGTGCCGGTGTGAGGGCAGAGCGTCGGGTCGAGCCCGTCGATGTCGAACGACAGGTAGACCCGGTCGGGCAGCTTCGAGACGATCTCGGCCACCTGCCGCGACCAGGGCGTGCCCTCGAAGCGGCCCTGGGCGAGCGCCGCGTCGTAGAAGGGGACGACGCGCCCGCCGGACGCCTCGATGAACGAATGCTCGGCCTCGCACAGGTCGCGAACGGCGACCTGAACCAGCTTCGCCACGCCCGGCAGCCGGGTCAGGACGTTTCGCATGATGGACGCGTGCGACCAGGTGAAGCCCTCGTAGGCGTCGCGCAGGTCGGCGTGCGCGTCGAGGTGCAGCACCCCCAAGCCCGGGTGGGTTTCGGCCAGGGCGCGCATGAGCCCGAAGTGCACCGAGTGGTCACCGCCCAGCACGCCCAC
>JAHFDQ010000447.1 GCA_023248915.1 Archangiaceae bacterium
TCCGCCCGGAAATGCGCCCCGAGATGCGGCCGCCGACGAGCATCCGCCCGGAAATGCGCCCCGAGATGCGGCCGCCGACGAGCATCCGCCCGGAAATGCGCCCCGAGATGCGGCCGCCGACGAGCATCCGCCCGGAAATGCGCCCCGAGATGCGGCCGCCGAAGAGCATCCGCCCGCAGCCCGAGCTTCGCCCGGAGATTGGGCCCTTGAAGAGCATCCGCCCGCAGCCCGAGCTTCGCCCGGAGATTGGGCCCTTGAGGAGCATCCGCCCGCAGCCCGAGCTTCGCCCGGAGATCAGGCCGCTGCGCAGCGTCAAGCCCGGGACGGACGGGTAGCGCTCGTCCCGTCGTACCTCGCTCGGTGACGGACGTCCGAAGGTCCATCAACTCCCGCCTCGCCGCCTGGCAACTGGTGCGCGACGAGGCGGGGCTTCGCGCGCCACCGCCCAGCAAAAACTTGACGCTCGTCTGTCGCTCGCCGGGCGGCCGGCGGGTCTTCGTGAAGGCGGCCGAAGTCTGGTCCGACCGCGGCGTGGCCTGGGAGGGTCGGGTGCTGGGCGAGCTCTCCGCCGCCTGCCGTCCCGACCGCGAAGGGGCTTGGCTGCCACGCGTAATCCACTTCGACGAGACGCAGGGGCTCCTCGCCCTCGACTGGCTCGCCGGAGCCGAGACGCTGCACGCCTACCATCGCCGCACCCGCCGCTTCGGCGCCGCCACCGCGCGCAGCGCAGGCCAGGGCATCGGCGCGCTCCACCGCCTCACCGCGCTTGACCCAAATCGGTTCGCGGCCCTGTCCGGCTGGGCGAGCGGCACCGACTTCGCGGACCGGATTTTATGGACCAGCCCGGCGACCTACGCCGGCCTGACCGTGGCCAACGCGGCGCTCTTCGGCGCCGTGCAGGCCGACCCGGTGGCGCTGAGGGCCCTGCGCCAGCTGAGGGACAAACACTCGAGCCGCGAGGGCGGCTGCCTGGTGCATGGCGACCTCCGGCAGGCCAACCTCGTCCGGGTGGCGAAGGGCGGACGAACGCGGCTGGTGTTCATCGACTGGGAATTGGCCTGCTGGGGCGACCCGGCCCGGGACGTGGGCAGCCTCACCGCCGACTACCTCTTGGCCTGGGTATGCCCGGAGAGCGAAGCGGTAGCCCTCGGGCGAGCGCCGCTCAGGCACTTTCTTCGCGCTTTGATGTCCGCCTATCGCCGCGCCCGCGGGGAAACCTTTCCGTTCGAGCCGGGCTTCGGGGTCCGAGTCATCCAGTGGGCTGGCGAGGCGCTCTTGCGCTACGCCGACACCCGCGGCCGCGAGGAAGCGGGGCCCGACGCCAGAGCCGACCGGTACTCGGCCTGGGCCCTCGAATTGCTCGACCGCCCCGAGCGCTGGGCCAGCGACCTGCTGGGAGCTCGAGCGTGAACGCGTGGCTTTCGCCGGCGCTGGCCGAACTGGCGCGCGGGCTCGAGTGGGACGGCCGCCACGGCCTCTGCCTGCCGGGCGAGCGCCGCGAGTGGACGCCGGCCGGCGACGCCGAGGCCGCGCTCACCGAGCACCTCTACCGGCGCTACTTTTGTCGCTGGCGGCCGGCGGCGGAAGCGCGCGCGTCGGGAGACCCGGAATTCGTCGCCCGACTCACGGCCAAGGCCCAAGGCGCAACCACCTGGGACGACGGCTGGGTAGTGGCAGACGCCGGCCCGGAGTGGGCCTTCGTCATCAACGGGGCGATTCAGGTCTTCGTCAGCGACCCGAGGGACTTACGCCCCCCGGCCGCCCAGGTCGGCGCCGCCGTCCAACTGCGCCTGCCATGCGCCCGCGCAGGAGCTTCCCCGGGCTTCTTTTTCTTCGTCGGCCCCGCGGGTCGGATTTCGGACGCCCGGCCGCACCTCCGGCTCTACCTGAACGTCACCCCGGACGGAGCCGCCGGCGTCGTCGGGGCGCTCGCCCACGACCGGGCGGCGCGGCGGCTCTTCCTCGAGGCGAAGTTCGTCAACCACCCGGCGGCCTACGGGCGGGTGGACACCGGAATTCTCTACGTCGACCCCGGAAGCTTCGATGCCACCCTCTCACTGATGCGCCGGCTCGAGCGGGCCCACCCGCGCTGGTGGCGCCGGGGAATCCCTCCGTTCACCTACCCGCTCGGCAAGGGCACCGCGGTCGCGGAAGGCGCGGCCGGTCGGCGGGCCGAGAGCTACGGCGAGAACCGGTGCCGGGTGATGGCGCGGGGCGTTCTCGACGCGCTTCGCAGCGGCGCGGTCCCCGGAGAAGCCTGGAGGTCGCGCGTGGCCGCGGCCTTCGCAGCCGAGGGGCTCGACCTCGAGCGGCCGTACGTCCGGCTGCTCGGCGCGGTCGAGTCCGCCGTCGGCATTCGCTTCGTCGCTCCGGGGCGCGAAGGTCCGCGTGTAGGCTGGCCCGCCATGGCCCGCCCGGCGCGAAGACGGAAGGTGCTGCCCCGGCTCACCGCGCGGCTCGCGCTCGGTCGGGGGGGCCTCGAGGTCAGCCCGGCCTGCCTGGGAATGGTGGGCGCGGCCGAAGTCGTTCCGGCGGCGTTCGACGCGGGCATCAACTTCTTCTTCGTCAGCGCCGACATGCACTGGCCGCTCTACGAGCCGATGCGGCGCGGGCTGGAGCTGCTGCTCTCACGGGGCAAGGCGGTGCGCGACCGGCTGGTGGTCTGCGCGGCCGCGTACGTCACCCAGCCGGAGTTCTGCGAGCTGCCGTTCGAGGAATTGGTCGCCGCCGTGCCGGGGCTCGGCCGAATCGACGTCGTCGCAGCCGGAGGCGTGTACTGGCAGGACTTCTGGGCTCGCCTTCCGGTGTACCAGGCGCATCGGGCGGCGCGCTTCTGCGGCGCCCGCGCGATGGGCGCCAGCTTTCACGACCGGTCGGCCGCCCTGACCGCGGTTTCGCGGCAGCTCGTCGACGTCGCCTTCGTCCGCTACAACGCCGGCCACCCGGGCGCGCAGCGCGACCTGTTCCCGCTGCTCCCGGCGCGACGGCGGACGCGCCTGTTCGGCTTCAAGAGCACGGACGCGTACGTCGGCTCGGGCCGCTGCGCCGAGCTCGGAGTCCCCGACCGGTACTGGGTGCCGCGGGTGACGGACCATTACCGGTTCGCGTTGAACCGTCCCGAGCTGGACGGCGTGCTCTTGTCGCTCGACACGGTGAGCCAGGTCGCCGAGCTGTCGGAAGCGCTGGCCGAGGGCCCGCTCGACGCCAGTCACGAGAAGTACCTGGTCGACTTAGCCGCGCTGGACCAGGGACGATGAGCGCCGCCGGCTTCGCTCGCGACCGCGCCGAGCTGCTCGGGCTCTTGCAGACCCGGGGCATTCTCTACGAGTCGAAGATGCAGCCGGTGCTCTCGCGAGACGGCACGTCGGCCGCGTGGATGCTGGACTCGCTCAGCGTGTCGCTCACTCCGCGCGGCGCACAGCTCGCCGGGCGCTGCCTGCTCAGGCTGCTCGAGCGCTTCGAGGGGCGGCAGCTCGCGACCTTCGGGGTCACCGGCATTCCGCTGCTGCAGTCGTGCCTGGTGCAGTCGGGCGGCCGGTATCGCGGCCTCCTGGTGCGCAAGGAACGAAAGGCCCACGGCTCGCGGAAGCTGATTGAAGGCCCCATCGACCTCTCCGAGCCGGTGGTCATCCTCGACGACTCGGTCAGCTCGGGCCTGTCGATGAACGAGTGCGTCCAGCGGCTGGAAGCTGCGGGCCTGTTCGTCGAGGGCGGCGCCTGCCTGGTGCGCTTCGGCTGGCTGGGAGGCTTCTCGGCGATGCGAGAGGCCGGCTTCCGGATGGAGGCGCTCTACGACATCTGGGACGACTTCATCGAGCACATGCCCGGCGAAGAAAAAGTGCCTCCCAACCCCAGCCGGGTGCTGCCCGCCTTCGCCTGGGACAGCCGCCGCGCCCCCGAGGGGTTGCACCCGGCCGAGCTGTCCCGCCAGGTGATGCGCCGCTACCTCTGCACCGGCAAGGTGCTGCGCCCGCCTTCGCGGCTCGCCCGGCCCTTCGACGGTCGGGGAGGAGTCTGGGTCAGCGTGCGCCCACGGGCGGACGTGTACGAGCGCCTCGCCCGCAACGGCTTCTGGCACTTCCCCGGAGAGCCGCGCGGCAGCACGCCCCATGAGCTGACCTTGGCGGCCCTGCTCACCGCGCAGGCGCTCGCCGAGAAGGTGAAGGCACCGCTGGAAGCGCTCGCGCACAGCTCGGTCGCGGTGACGTTCTTCTCGCCGCTCGAAGAGTGCACGGTGGGAGAGCTCGACGACGACCGCTACGGCATCGTGGTGCGCAGCCACGAGCGCAAGGCGTGGATGGGCGGAGCGCTGCCGCGAATGCCGGGCATTGCCAACCCGTGGCAGCAATTCCAGCACGCGCGCGTCAACAATGCCCGGCTCGAGCCGTACGAGCCATACGTCCTCTACCGGCACGACGTCGAAAAGGTGGTCGAAGAGGGCCAGGACTGGCAGCCCACGGGGGTGCCGAAGGCAGACGCCGCCGGGGCCGACGACCTGCTCCGCGCGGGCCGGCTGGCCTCTCGCGCTCGCGCCCACGTGCTCGCCGTATTGGTTGGGCGAGAAGTGGCAGGCGAGCCGCTCGACGTTGCCGTCCTCCCCGCGGGGGTCGAGTCGCTCTTCCTTAGTATCTACTGCGACGGCCGGCTGTGCGGCTGCATGGGCGGCCCCATCGCGAATCTCGAGGACACACTTCGGACTCTCGCGGTCGCCGCGCTCCACGACCGGCGCTTCGGCGGTCCTCCCGGAAGAGTGGAAGGCGTCGCCGTCACCGTGTCGCTCCTGTACGCCCGCCTCGAGATGGGAACGGCGCTACCCGCGGAAGTCGTCCCCGCGGTGCGGCACGCCGAGCAGGCGTTGATGGCGTCAAGGGGCGAGCGCTCGGGGCTGCTGCTGCCCTTCGTCGCGGCGACGGCGAACCTGGAACCGCTCGAGTACGCGACCGCCGTGGCAGAGAAGGCGGGGCTGGGCCGCCGAAGGCGGTGCCACTGGACGCGCTACGACTGCAGCACCTGGCTGTGCGACGCGGCCGGCCCGCGCCCGCTCGAGCACGGCCTGCCACGCGGCGAGCCGCCTCAGTCCCTGGACGAAGCAGTTGGCCGGCTCCTGCCGCTGCTCGCGGGGTACCTGCTCCGGCACCACCGGAAGAAGGGCGTGCCGTACGCCCACTACGAGCCCTTCGCCGACCAACTGTCGCTCGGGCTCGACGGGCCCCGCATCGCCCACAACGCCTGGGTGCTCGCGCGCGCCGCCGGGTGCTTCGAGTCCCCGGCGTTGAACCGGGCGCTGCGCCAGGTGGTTCGAGCGCTGGTGAAGTCG
>JAHFDQ010000090.1 GCA_023248915.1 Archangiaceae bacterium
GTGGCGGCGGTGGCGGTGGCGGAACTCAGGATGACGGGGAAGCGGATGGCGTGCCCTCGTTCCGATTCAGGAGCGTCCCCGAGTCCACCGCGTGGTGCGGGCTGCCCTATCTGTATTCGCCCTCCCAGCTTCCGGAAGTCGAAGGAGCCGGTCCGATCTCCTTCGCCGTTCGCGGTGTGGACGGCGCGCCAGTTCCCGACGGCCTCACCGTGATCCCAGAGACTGGCAAACTCGTTTGGGTTCCGACGAGCGCGCAGGCTGGCACGAACGCTTTTGAATTGGTCGCGACGGGACCCGAAGGCACTTCGACTCAGCGCGCAGACGTCACTGTGGAATGCTCGACCCACGGCCCGTCCGGCGGCTGCGGCTGCGGAACGACCGGCCCCTGGCCCGCGGCGGCCCTCCTGCTCCTGGCACTGGCCGGCCTGGGCCGACGCCGCCCCCAGGCGCTCGAATGAGCGGCGCACTCCTCAAGGGGAGTACG
Organism: Archangiaceae bacterium; assembly: GCA_023248915.1. GTDB lineage: Bacteria > Myxococcota > Myxococcia > Myxococcales > Myxococcaceae > JAHFDQ01. Next base: position 485 of record JAHFDQ010000090.1, read on the forward strand.
GCGCTCGTCTGCCTGTTGCTCACCGCACCGGCCTTCAGTGCCGACATCGGGCTCGGTTCCGGTCGAGACGGCCCGTTTCTGGCGAACGACGCCGGCGTCCTGGTGAATTCCTATGCCATCGTGGTGGCCCCGGTCGCGGCCGGGGCGACCTCGGTGGCGGTTCCTTCCACTCAGGGCTTCCACGCCGGTGACCTGGTGATGTTGCTCGAGCTGGGAACCGCGGCGACTCCCGACTCGGGCGACGGGACTCCGGTGGACCTCGCCGCGCTCGGCGACGTCGGCCAGTTCGAGCTGACCCGAATCCAGAGCATCATCGGCACGACGATTGTCTTCGTGGCGCCGCTGGGAATCTCGCTGGCGCTCCCGGCTGAAGTCATCCGGGTGCCGGAGTTCATCGACGTCACAGTGCCCGCCGGCGCGAGTGTCGTCGCGGCCCCCTGGGACGGCGCGAACGGCGGCGTGCTGGCGTTCGTCGCGACCGGAAACGTCACGGTGAATGGCACCCTCGGCGCGAACGCCGCGGGCTATCGCGGGGGGCCGAAGGTGCTCGCCGCGGCGACTTCCGGCTGCTCCGGTTTCGACCTGGCGCCGACGGGCGGGGCGCCCAAGGGCGAAGGCGTCGTCGCTGCGCGGTTCGGGCCGACCGGCACCGGGCGCGGCAACGTCGCCAACGCCGGGGGCGGAGGCGTCTGCGACGCCTCGGGCGGTGGGGGCGGCGCCAACGGAGGGCTCGGAGGCAAAGGAGGCTTGTCCGGCGACGGTGCCCGCGACGTAGGAGGGTTCGGAGGGGCGCCGCTGGTCGGCTCGGCGAAGGACTTCCTGACGTTCGGCGGCGGCGGTGGCGCTGGGCACTGGTCGTACTCCGGCAACCCACCGAGCGAACCGCAGGGCGGCAGAGGCGGAGGCATCGTCTGGTTCCACGCGGCGAGTCTCGCGGGGACCGGCAGAATCGAGGCGTTGGGCCAGACCGCGTTCGGCAACAACGCCGGCGGCGCGGGCGGAGGCGGGGCCGGAGGGACGCTCGTGGTACGCGTCGTCGGTACGGCAGAGTGCGGAGCGCTCGACGCGCGCGGGGCAGACGGCGCCCCGATGCTCAACCAATACAACGCCATCGGCCCCGGGGGCGGAGGAGGAGGAGGTCGAATCTTCCTCCAGGGCGCGAGTACTTCCGGCTGTCCGACCGACGTGCGCTCGGGCATCGCCGGCACCGCCGCCTACAACCTCGGCGACCCGTTCTTCGGAGCGACGCCGGTCACGAATTCCCAGGTCGGGTTCGTGGGCAGCGTCGAGGCGCTGGCCACCCCGTTCGACCCTGACGCGGGTGCCGACGGCGGCGTCGGAGCCGACGGAGGAGCCGGTGACGGGGGCGCGAACGATGCGGGCCTGCCCGCGGACGGCGGCTTGGGCGATGCGGGCGCGAGCGACGCGGGCTCAGCCGTCGATGCGGGCGCCGACGGCGGGGGGCTTCCCGTCGACGGCGGAGGAGTCGACGCAGGCACGGGTTCGGCGGACGCGGGGACCGACGGCGGCCTGAGCGATGGCGGCGCGGAGGAGGATGGCGGAGGCGATGGGGGTGCGGCTGACGACGGGGGTGCGTCCGCCGACGCGGGCACCACAGACGACGGAGGCGTGGACGGCGGCAACTCCCTCGGCGACGGTGGCGCCGCGGGCCCCCGCTTCACCAGCAGCCCGAACGCGACGGCCTGGTGCGGCCTGCCGTATCGGTACTCACCTTCGCGCAGCCCTGTCGTCGACGCGCCCGGTCCCGTCACATTCCTGGTCCGCGACGCACCCGGCGCTCCCCTTCCCGCCGGGCTGACGGTCGACGCCGAGACCGGCGAGGTGCGGTGGATTCCCTCGGGCGCGCAGGAAGGGCCCCAGGCCTTCGACCTCGTCGCTTCCGGGCCCTCCGGCGAAACAGCCCAACGCGTGAGCGTCACGGTGGAATGTCCGGAAGTCCGCGGGACTGTTGTTGGGTGCGGTTGCTCGGCGCCCGCAGGCTGGCCGGGGCTGGCGCTCCTGGCCGTCGCGCTTCGTGGAGTTCGCCGCCGGCGGCAGTGAGTTCGACGCTCCGCCGCTCGGTACAAGCCCAGCAGCTTCACCATCATCTCGTAGTTGGCCTGGCTGAAGTCGACCGACAGCGCCGCACTTCCATTGCATTGCGCCGGACGGAGTCTTCGTCGAGGAGAGCGAGACGGAGGCGCCGGAGTTTCACCCCCTGCCACCGCCCACGGACGACGAGGTGGAGGCGTTGCTGCTCGAGGTAATGAAGCGGCTGCACGCCCTCTTCGGCCGCAAGGGCCTCTTCGAGGAGGACAGGGGCGACGTAGGGCCCCCCGGAGCGCTCGAGTCGCTCCAGCAGGAGGCCGCCCTCGGCCTGCCCAGCTTCCCGTTGCCCGAAGCCGAGCTACGAAGGCCACGGGGTCCTCGACCGCCTCAGCCGCCGTGCGAACACACCGGCCGCGGCCATGAGCGCGATGCAAGACCCACCGGCCTCACAGCCACAGGCTCTCCCCGGCTGGGCCGCGAGCACGTCGATGTTGAGGCGCTTTTGGTCGACAGCGCCCGCTCCATCGACGGCGCGCACCAGCACGCGGTAGGTACCCGCTTGGCCGCGCGTCGGCGTCCACGTCACCTCGCCGCTCGTCGGGTTGACCTGCAACCCGTCGGGCGGGGAGACGAGCTCGAAGTGCAACGGGTCTGCGTCGGCGTCGTTCGCGGCGAGCGCATGGTTGAGCGTCTCTGCCTCCTGCACCGACAGCCTCGTCGGGAAACCCGTGAACGCCGGAGAGTGGTTGTCGGCGAGCGGACTGCTGACGAAGAGGTCCCAGGTGAGTTCGCTCACACCGCCACGGCCATCGTCCGCTGCAACGGTTGCCGAGAAGTACCCCGTGTCGGCCACCTGCGTGGCCCAGGTCACGCTCCCCGAGGGGTTGACGCCCAACGCGGGGGGGCCAGCCACCTTTCGGAACGTGATCGTATCGCCGTCGAGGTCTTCCGCTTCCAGCGTCGCGGAGTAGGTGAGGCCGGCACGCACGTCGGCCGGCGGTTGCGCCGAAAGACGGGGGGGATTGTTCGCCGCAGAGCGTGGCGTCGCAACGACCGCGTCGGACAGCAGGCTTTCCCTGCCGTCGTCGCCAAAGGCCGCCACCGCGAAGCGCCACGGACGCCCATTTGTCAGAGCACGCACCGTCGCCGAGGACTCCGCCACAGCCGCGAACGTCGCGTACGTGTCGGTGGAGTCGTCCGTCCAGTAAACCCGGTACCCGGCGAGGTTCGCCGCGGTGACCGCAGCCCAGGACAGTCCCACCTCTCCGTCGCCCGACGCCGTGACCGAGAGCCCGACGGGAGTCGCGGGCGCGAAGGCGTCGCGCACGGTCACGAGACCCATCGCCCTCGCGCTCCGGGGGGCGTTGACCCCGTCGTCCACGAGCGCCAGCACCCGCCAACGGCCGCTGGGCACAGCCGACGTGTCCCACAGGTAGTGGCCCAGCGCAGCGTCCAGCCCGCTCGCGATGGGGGTCGCGTGCGAGCCCTGGCCCTCGTAGACCAGGGACACCTGCGTGCCAGGCGCGTCGTCGGTCGCAGTCCAGCGAATGTCGATGGGCCCGTTCACATCGACGTCGGTCGCCGGAGCGTCGAGAGAAATCGCGGGAGGAGAGTCGATCTCATAGCCATCTACGTGAAGCGCCCGCCCGGTCGCGTCGTTGTCGGCCTCCGCCGTCCAATCGCCGGGAGGAGGAGCATCGACCATCACCAGCATGCCGGAACCGTCGGCGCGCGGAAACACCAGGGCCCTTTCTGGCGTCTCGGTGACGGAGTACCGGCGGCCCGTCGAATCCACGAGGGCGACCTCGACCGGGCCACCGTCCCACTGCACGTCCAGCAGGATTCGCCGCAGGTTCGCGGGCACGGTCAGCAGCGGAACCGACAACGGGCTTCTTTGACCCGGTCCGGACGACGTGAGTCCTTGCCCCGTCACGTTGAGCACGATGTCGCCGCCGGCGAACCCCTTCGCGCCCACCATCACCTCGAGCTTCTTTCCAATGACGAAGTTGATATCGACGGAAAACACCAGCGGCCTGAGCCCCATCTCAAAATAGCCGCGCAGCAGCACGTCGTCCGCCTTCTTCGCGACCGTGACGCCAACCGTAGCCACAGGACGGTCGTACAGGTACTTGCCGATGAGCTTCGTCTTGAGGGGGAGGTAGACGGCGACCTTCGCGTCTCCGGTGACATCGACCTGGGCCAAGGTAGTCCTCAGAGCGACGTCGAGCCTCAACCTGCCTGAGAGGAAGTCGCCGCTTGCAGGTCCGAAGTTGGTGTACGCCAGCTCACCCCAACCCACCCTGTAAACACCTTCCCCGGACAGCGTCCGCTTCGCCCAGTCGAGCGCCCCCTTGAAGCTCCCAAACTCGTGGCCGATGAACAGCGCCTTGCCCTCGAGCGCCATCTTCCCGCCCATGTCCACAGTCAGCTTCGCGTCTTCCACTTCGTGGATGAAGGGTTGGCCCGCGAGCCCCAGTAACCTGGGCCCAGGCCCGCCTCCCGAGAAGACTCCGGTGACAGCGAGGGGTGGAGCACCGACGCCCTTCACTTCGGCCCCGAGCTTGGTGATGAAGTACCCGGTCTGGCCGACGGGAATCGCCAGCCCGGCTACCGATGCTCTGAAGCGGTCGAGGGTTCCTTGCGCAAGGCCGATGCCTGCGCCCACCGTGAGCGCTGGCAGCTCGAGATCCCCGTCGATGTTGAGCGCGTCGTCTTGTGGCGTGTACTTGACCGTGAAGCCACCGGGTCTGGACGCCCTGTGCCCGAACTTCCACTGGGACTTGGCAGAGACTTCCACCTGGCCGGCGCCGACCCAACTGCCGGCCACGTCCACCTGCAGCCCAGACACCTTCGACAAGCGCACCGGCGCAAAAGGGAGCCGCGCGGACCCGAAGACGGGCGGCAAGAGCAGCGTGCCGGGCGCCAGGTCAACCTGCCCCGGGCGCAGTACGCCTGAAGGTGACAGCACTCTGAGGCCCGAAAGCGCGAGCGTCGAAGTCTCGGGGTCCGCGAAGAGGAGCGCCCCCGTGGCGTCGGCGCTGTAGGCGCCGGCGGTCAATCCGAAATGGCCAACCCCCAATGAGACCGTCGAGTCGGCGGTGTCACCCGACAGGCCCACCGAGCTGATCGAGATGTTGCCGGCTGCCGCGACGATGTCATTCACCACGGCCCCCTGCGCGAGGCAGCCGCCGTCGCCGTCGCTGACGATGTTCAGGGCTTGAATCGCGAGCGCGCCGACGACCAGTGGGTTGCTGCAGGCGATGGACACCGGCGGCCCGGCATCGCTTGCCGCTTGGCCGGCATCGCTCAGGCCACCCCCGTCAGTCGGCCCACCCCCGTCGGTCGGCCCGCCGCCGTCGGTTGACCCGCCGCCACCGTCCGCGCTCCGCACAACCACTTGGGCCTGCGCGATGACACCGAGGAAGTCGGTCACCTCGACGACGTCGGTGACACCACCAGAGCTGCCCGCGACGTAGTCGCCGGTCCAGAAGTCGATTTGACCGCCGGACGCGTTGCTTGAGACGGCCCAGGTGAAGAAGCCAGCGCCGCCGCTGGCGCTGAAGGAAACCGAGCCACCGGGGTCGACAGTCGCCGAGGCCGGCGTGACCGAGACGACGCCACCGACGATGACGGTGGCGTCATCGGTCGCTCCGGCGCCGTCGGTGACGCGAACGACATCGCGTGTGCCGCCCACGGTGCCGGCGATGTAGGTGGCCGCGGAAAGGGTCGCTCCCGATGGGTTGGCGATGAGCGCGTAGGTGTAGGGCGCCGTGCCGCCGGTGGCCGTGAAGACGACCGTGGCCAGCGGCTCGACGACCGAGCGAATGGGAGCGATGGTGACGAACTGCTGTGCTTCGTAGATTTCCGTCACCTTCGTCAGCCCGCTGCTTGGGTCGCCGGTCGCCGTATCGCTGCCGCCGGCGCAGAGCACCTGCCCGGTCTTGAGCCGGACGCAGGCGCAGCCGTTCTTGTCATGGGTCGGCGGGTCGGTCGCGGCCCAGGTCCCGGTGGACGGGTCGTAGACTTCGGCGGTGGCCGTCATGCTGCCGACCAGCAGGAGTTTTCCGTTACCAAGCAGAACCGCCTGCGCGCCAGACCGGTCCTCGGTCATCGTGCCGCCGTCCGCCCAGGCTCCCGTCTGCGGGTCCCACAACTCGGCGGAGGTTCGGTTCGTGACGAGGACCTTGTCCACGGTGGGCAGGTAGGTCGCGCTCCCTCCGCCTGCCTGCGCCATCGGCTGGGTGAACGCGAAGGTCCCCGTCTGAGGGTCGAAAACCTCGGCCGTCTCAAGCTGAAGACCCGAGGAGCCCCAGCACGGCGGGCCGCAGGTGAAGACGCCGCTGCACCCATCACTTGTGGTGCCGCACGCCTTGCCGCCGCAGGCCTCGGCCTTCGTCGCGCAGCCACACTTGTTGCCGGGCCGGCACTGGGTCGGCGGGGTACAGTCGCCACAGGGCGCCCAGTGACAATCGGACCCGACCTTCGCGTTGCCGCATTCAAAGCCGGCGGCGGCACAGAGCTCGGCGTCGTCGGGCAACCCCGTCGGGGTTTCCGTGCACCCGCCGTGCTCGCAGACGAGTGGGGGACACCCGGCATCGGGTCGGCAACCGGGCCAGGGGCAAGGCGCTGGGTCGGGTGCACACTGCGGTCGCACTGCCGGGCACGAGCCACAGTTGACTTGCGTGTTGCACGCCGAGGGGACAAGGCCGCACATCCGCTGCTCGCAGACGGTCGCCTGACTGCAGTCCCCACAGAGGTTGTTCGCCGACTCTCCACACGTACCGCCCAGGCAGGTGCACACCAGGACGCCCCCGCAGCCATCGGGCATCGAACCGCATGACTGCACTGAAGGGCAGGTGGCGGGAATGCAGCTGACGGACTTGCGGCCGTAGCCGCCGACGATGAGCGCCCGGCCGTCGGGCAGCAAGACCAGAGGCGTGTCGTAACGGGGGTTGCCGAGACTGCCGGCTGCGGTCCAGGTGCCGTTGGCGGGATCGTAGAGTTCGGCGGTATCGAGGTCCTCGCCGATGAAGCGCGTGGCGGAGACTTGAGTGCCTCCCGCGACGAGCACGCGGCCGTCACGAAGGGTCACGATGGAGTGGCGTTGCCTCGGGTGGAGCATTGCGCCCGTCACAGCCCAGGTCCCGGTGGTGGGATCGTAGACTTCGGCCGTCGCCACCGACTGTTCGACGTCGCTCGCCGACGGGCACGAAGGAGTGCAAGCGTGGACAACGCAAAACGGCGTTTCGCTGACGTCGCCGTGGCCGCCCACGACAAGTACGCGCCCATCCAGGAGCTTGGTGGCGCCGTGCGCCCAGCGCCCCCCTTGCAACGCGCCGGTGGGGCTCCAGCTGCCGCTGACCGGGTCGAACAGCTCTGCGCTCTTGAAGCGGGGGTAGGTGTCCGTCGCGAAATCGTACGCGGTGCCGCCGACCACCAGCACGTTCCCGTTGTCCAGCAGCGTCATCGAGTGACCCGCGCGCGCCGTCAGCATCGAGCCGGGGGTCGACCAGAGGGGGTCCACCAGCAAGGCGCCATCGACAGCTTGCGCCGACGTTACCGCGAGCGCGTCGCCGTCCACCTCGAGCCGGACCTCGACCTGCGCTCCGGACCTCGCGTAGGCAACGGGCGCGGTGACGCGCAACCGAGCAGAGCCCTGCGCGTCCAGCACCTCGACGACGTCACCGCGCTTCAGCAGTCGGCCGCCCGCGACCTGCCATTCCGCCAGGATGTCGCCCGCAGCGAAGGGCCCTTCCACCACGAGCCACTCCTCGTAGCCCAGGCGGCGCGCACTCCAGATCGCCATGCCGCGGGGGCGGTCATAGACGACTGCGCCAAGATGCAGCTGGCCTTCCCCTGTCACCCCGCGTTCGCGCACCCGCACCGAGAAGCCGTCGCTCAAGCTGAGGGTGGCTTCGCCGTCGCCCCGAAGCGGAAGGAGCACCCGCAGACCTTCGCGGCGGGCCAGGTGCCAGCGGGCGGCGTCCAGCCCGCTGACTCCCGGCGGCGCGCGCGGCGAGAACCCCGAGGCCCCTGCAAGGAAGCCGTCTCCCTCGAGCGGGAGGGTTCCGAGCTGACCGAAGCGGGCCAAGGGTTCGAGGCCCGCCGCCGAGTCGCCCGTGCTACAGGACACCGCGACCACAGCCAGCGCCGCGATGCACGACACTTCAAGGCGTCTGGAAGCGAGAGCGATGCCAAGCGACCGGTCGCGATTCTGCGTCATCCCTCACCCCCAGAGGAGGAGCTGGGAGAAGCTTGACCCCAGTTCCTGAGGTAGTGCAAGGAGGGCGGCAGAAAGAGGACGGGTTCGGGCGCCACCTCGCTCCAGAGCCGATGATGCAGAACCCGAAGTTCTTGGCGCGGTTGTTCGGCGCCCGCCAGTTGGCCGGGGCTGGCGCTCCTGGCCCTCGCGCTTCGCGGAATTCGCCGCCGGCGCGGGGGAGGGGCCTGCCCGCAGCTCAGTACAAGCCCAGCAGCTTCACCTTCATCTCGTAGTTCGCCTGGCTGAAGTCGACCGACAGCGTTTCGCCGGTCGTCTCGTCGAAGTAGCCGAAGGGCCCGCTGGGGATGATGTTCGGCGCCCCGAGCGCTCCGACCCCCATGCTCAAGAGCGACAGCAACACGGTCTGCGCGACGGTGGACAGCTTCGCCTTGGGCTGTGACTCACCCGGGCGGAGCCGGCGCAGGTACGTCACCCGGCCCGAGAATTCCCACAACGACGCGCGCCCGCCCGCCGGAATGCAGCCGTCCGGCTCGCCCGCCGCGGCGACCGCCTGGGGGGCGATGCGCAGCACGTGCCGGTCGAACAGCGGGTTGCCGGACGGAAGCACCAGCGCCAAGCCGAGCAGGCTTCCGTTCGCGGCCTGGCGCAGCTCGACGCGGGCCACCAGCCTCGCGCCATACCGGCCGTCGGCGAACTCGCGCAGCCGCGCCGTCGCGCACGCCTTGTCGGCGAACGGCTTCACCGCCGCCGCCGCGAGCGAGTTGGGGTCGGTGTTGGCCACCTGCATCGCCGGGTTGACCGCGTCCTCGGCGGCCGACCCTTCGGGGACGGAGTCGGCGGCATAGGGGCTGCCGGACGAGGCGTACTTCTGCGCGCCGTTCGACCAGGCGGCGACGAAGTCGCGCACCGGCCCGGGCAGGGACTTCAGGGCGGGACTGAGGTTGGGGTCGTCGGCAATCCACGGCTCGACGTTCTTGCTGAGGCTCTCGAGCTCCTTGCGCATGCCGTAGAAATACGGGGCGACCATCCCCGACTCGACCTGCGCCGCGCCCAGGTCCGCCAGCGCCCAGGCCTGCACCTGGCGCGCCGCGTCCTCTCCCTGTTTCTCGAGCCGCGCCCGGGGGTCGGGGCCGAAGCCGTCGTTCACCACGGTGTGGCCCCTCGAAGGTTCGCCCACCGTCTCGGTGCCCAGGCTTCCCCGCGCGGCCAACAGGTCGAGCGCGCGGGGGAAGAGCTGAACCCGGGCCGTGGCCTTCGGCGTCTCGTCGGCGAGGGCGATGGGCGCGGCCGGAGCGGGTTGGGACGGCCCTGCTGGCGCCGCGGACCTCCGCGACAGAGCCTTCGGACCCCGGGTGACGGACGGGACAGAAGGCGCCGGGGGAGCCACCGGTGGAACCGGTGGAAGCGTGATGACCTGGACGTAGAGCGGCGCCCCGGCGGTTGGACGGCTCGGAGGCGCCTCCGGCGCTCGCTGCACGAGGCACAGGCCAAGGAGCACCAGGCCGTGCACGGCGAGCGACGCGAGGAGCGCCCTTCCGAGGACCGACTTCTGGGCCATGCCCCTAATTTGCCGCTTGGGTCGCCTTGGCGGCAAGCCCGGCCGCCCTAGAATCGTGCCAAACCAGGCACGACGCCCCCCACGCCATGCCCACGCCGACCGAGGGAAGTACCAGCCAGTCTCCGTCGGAGAGTTTTCCGGCGCGGCGGGACTCGTCGAGGGCGATGGGCACCGAGGCGCTCGAGGTGTTGCCGGTGACGTCGAAGTTGTTGATGAACTTCTCGGCCGGCAGTTCGAGCGCCCGGGCCAGCTCGGTGATGACGTTGCCGGCCGCCTGGTGCGGGACGAACCAGCGCACGTCGGCGAGCGAGATGCCGGCCTTGCGCACCGCCTCGCGCGTGGCGAAAACCATCTTCTCGAGCGCGTAGGGGAAGATGGACCCGAAGCCGAGCTGCAGGTACTGAAGCCCCTGCTCGAGCGTGTCGTGGGTGAGCGGCTTCCGGGTGCCTCCGCCGGGAATGTGGACGATGGAACCCAGCTTGCCGTCCGAGCCCGCGGCGTGCGCCTTCAGCCCGTAGCGCGCGTCGGGGTGGCGGCACAGCACCACCGCTCCGGCTCCGTCGCCGAAGGTCACCAGCGTGCGGAAGTCGCGCGGGTTGATTTTCGAGGACAGCGTGTCGGCGCCCACCACCAGCACCCGCTGGTACCCCACGGTATTCATCAGCCCGTCAGCCACCATCAGGCCGTCGGTGAAGCCGGTGCAGCCCGAGCTCATCTGAATGAATTTGCACTCGACTCCCAGGTTCGCCTGGACGATGCCGGCCGTTTGCGGCAGCGGGTAGTCGTCGGTGACGGTGGCGAGGATGAGCAGGTCGACATCGCCGGGTTCGACGCGGGCGTCGGCGAGCGCCCGGCGAGCGGCCGCCGTCGCCATGTCGGAAGTGCCCTCGCCCGGCTTGGCCCGGCGCCGTTCCAGCGCTCCGGTGTGCGAGCGGCACCACTCGTCGAGGGTGCAGTGGGCGCGCACCGCGTCGAAGTCGGTGCGCATGCGGGCCACGTCGTGGTTGGAAAGCACCCGTTCCGGCAGGTAGCTGCCGGTCCCTGCGATGACGTTGCCCATGAAGCTCGCCCTTCCGGCCGAAACTGAGAAACGCGACTAATCAACAAACAGACACTTTCTGTCAAGACAGGGCGACGGCCGGGCAGGCGGGGGCCTTCGGAGGGGAATGAAAACGGCCGGTTGCGACCGGTCAGCGCGCTTCTTCGAGCTTCAGCACCTGCACCTGATAGGGCGCGAGGCGGACGAAGACGCCCCGGTCGAGCAATTCCCGGCCGGTGAGTGGCGGATTCCACAGGGGGCTGCCGTCGCCCATCAGGTCGCGGACCTGGTACCGCCGGTTCGGGTCGATGCGGCTTCGCAGCTCGTCGTCCAAGCGGAAGGCGTTCTCGCGGGTGCGCTGGTTGTTGAAGTTGGCGAAGACCAGCGCCGGCGTGCCGTCCTTCCTGTCGGGGAAGCGGGAAAGCGCGAACAGGTCAGGGTCTTCGCCGCCGTCCCTCGGGCTCGGGAAGCCGCGGTTGTTGTCCTGCAGGGCCGGCAAGGCCTTCCGGGCCAGGTTGGCGCGGCGGAAGGACTCTTCGATGGACTTGCCCGCGTCGCTCGGGTGCAGGAGCGCGCCCACCCCGCGGTACTGCTTGAAGGGCATCGCGTCGCCCTCGCCGAGCTCGTCTCCCGCCACCGCGAAGGTGGCGCCCCCCAAGAGCGGCAACAGCGAGGTCAGCCGCGCGGCCGCCTTCGCGTCTCCCTGGAAGGGGAAGCGCGTCTCGTCGTGGCTGTCGAGGTTCAGCATCTCGCGGTTGTCGAAGTACGGGCTCTGCAACAGCCCGCGCAGCGTGGCCGGGCTGGTGGACGCGAGCAGCGAGTTCCTCAGCCAGGTGTCCTGGATGTTGTCGAGGTACGAGATGTTGTACTCGGGCGAGAAGAAGTCCTCGCCGGTGAAGTACAGCTGCGTCCCCGGCCGGTGGGCGTCGACCGCGGCCTGGGCGTGGTTCAGCGCCTGCTCCATCACCGTCTGCGGCAGGCCGGTCAGGTGGTCGAGGCGGAAACCGTCCACCCCCATGTCCACCGCCCAGTACTCGAGCACGCGGCCGAGGTACCCCACCACCGCCGCGTTCTGCTCGGAATTCTTGCCGCCGTACGAGCCGCCCAGGAAGAGCTGCTTGGTGTCGAACCACTGGCCTCCGCCCGCCATCGCGTCGTCCGCCGACTTCGCGCCGCGGGAATTCCCCGAGCGGGACGCGTACATCCACGGCGCCACGTACTCCATGTACTTGGGCAAGCTCGGGTCGGCCAGGTGCGCGTCGACCGCCGCCTTCTGCTCGGGGTTGATGACCACCTTCGAGAAGTCGTTCTTCAACACCTCTCGGACTTCTTTGCCGGCGGCGTCGTAGCGGGTGAACAGGTCGGAGAATTCGTAGTTGTGGCCGACGTGGTTCAGCGCCACGTCCACCACCACCTTCAGGCCGAGCGAGTGGGCCTTGTCCACGAAGGCTTTCCACTCGGCGTTGGCGGCGGCGTCCACCTCGGCGGTACTGGCGCCCCGGGCGCGCAACTCCTTGGCCTTGGCCGAATACTCGGGGTCGACCTGGAAAAAATTCTTGGTGGCATAGGGGCTGCCCGCGTCGTCCAGCGGGTGGCGGAATTCCCACACCGAGCGTTCGAAGGGCGGCATCACCCAGACGGCGTTGACGCCTTCCTTCGCCAGGGACTCGAGGGTGTACTTGCCATTCGTCTCGGGCGACCCGCTGCCCGTCAGGTCGGCGAAGGTGCCGTGCCCGCCGTTCACCGACAGCACGTTCAATTCCATCAGGTCGAGCGCGTCGTGCGCTTCGACGTGGGGGCGGAAGCGCAGGTCGGCCAGGCCCAGGTCGCCCGCCCACTGGTAGCTGGCGCCGCCGTCCACCGACAGGCGCCCGGTGGCCCGATAGTTGCCAACCTTGGAGACGGGAATGTCGGCCCGGTAGGTGACCCGGTTGCCCTCGACCTTCACCTCGCGCATCGGCACCGCGTCGTACTTCGAGGGGGCGTCGTTGTGGTTGGCGTTGGTCCAGACCTCGGGGCGCACCTTCGAGCGGTCGCCGTTCACCTCGACGGTCAGCTCGAAGGCAATCGCGTCGCCGGGCTTGTCCCAGGGGAACACCACCCGGCCGGCCGAGTTCGTCAAGGGCGACGAGAAGCCCGAAATGCGCGCGCCGGTGGTGATGCCGCGGTCGTCGGTGAAGGTGGCCCAGGCGGCGCTCGCTCCGCGCGGGCGGAAGCCGTCGGCGGGGCCGCGTGGAGCAGGGACGTTGACGGGGCCGGCTGGGCGCGTCGGGGGGACGACCGGGCCATTGCCTCGGCCTCCGGTGACTCTTGGCACGGGTGCGCTCGCGGGCGAAGGGGAAGCCCGACGCTACCCCAGCGGCCCCGTCGAGGGGAGCCGGCGTCTGCCGCCCTGTCCGGCCGATGACGCGGGGGGACTCCGCGGCGTGGCACGCCTCCGTACGCAGGATTATGGTGGCTGCCCCATGCCCGCTCCCACCGAAGCCCGCGCCCTCGCAGCGCTCCAGAAGGTCCAGTCGCTGCCCGGGAAAGAGCTCGACGCCTTCATCAGCGCCGAGATTGGCAACCCGATGCTGGGAGTC
>JAHFDQ010000448.1 GCA_023248915.1 Archangiaceae bacterium
AGGAGCGCCTCATGCGCATCGCCACCATCGTCGCCCGTTCTCGAAACCAGCGACGAGAACGCTCCCGACGCCAGCGAGAACAGGGACTTGGCCACGCGTCCTAAACCGATCGCCCATGGATGATGAAGGTTGATCTTTGCGATCTACTTTTCATCCTTTGATTCCCATTGGGGCGTTCCCCCTTGGCCCCGTGTCCCCGCTCGGCCCCGCAGGGTCGGCCCTTCCACCGCTTCACCACCTCGGCCAGCCGCCGGGCTCGGTCCGGGCCTGTCCGCCTGCTCGAATTTCCACATCCAGCGCGCCACCGGCGACGCGCGCCACCGGCCAGGCGCCCCTTCGCGAAAGGTCGCCCTCCTTGCCCGACCTCGGGAATTGGGGTCAAGTTCTTCCTATGCGTACGGGCTGAGGCTGGTCGAAGCAACGACGGGTGGCGCCGGAGTGGGAGGGGCCCGCGGCGCACCAAAAACGTGCGATACGTCCAAGTCGACCAAGCTGCCGCGAGGCGATGGCCAAGGCCGATGCAGTGGAACGCGCCAGCGGGAAGGTCCCCACGCAGGCGACAGGACCCGGCCCATCGCTATCGCAGGGCGTCCGAGACCCCTCAACTGAAGATGCGATTCCCTTGGCCGAAGGGGCGCAGGGCCGGTGAATTGGTCGCTCGCCGATGGTAGGCTTCCCGAGCATGCGTGACGAAGACCGGGGGCGCGTTCCGCGAAGTCCGATGACCCCCGGGGCATTCGCGGCAGGCCTCGTCGTCGGCCTGCTCTTCCTGGCGCCACCGGCTCGGGCCGACATCAGCGTCACCGCGGTTTCCCATTCCAATGCCGGCGCGACGGGGCCGTCGCTGACCTACCCGCTCACGATTCCCCCCGGGGCGAATCGCCTGCTAATCGTCTCGGTGCAGCTGGCCAGCGACTGTTCGACGGCGACCCCCACCGTGACCGGCATCACCTACGCGGGCGCGGCGCTCACGAGCATCACCTCGATCGCCGGGGTGCCCTGTGGCGGGGGGACGCGATCCTACCAGTGGCGGCGCATCGCTCCCGCCACGGGAACCAACGACATCGTCATCACCCTCTCGGGCAACGTGGACTTCACCATTCACAGTGGGGCGATGGCCTTCTCCGGAGTTCATCAGACGACGCCGGTGAGGGCGTTTGCGTCTGCGAGCGGAGGTACCGCGTCGTCCGCGGTCTCGGTGGCGAGCGCGGTAGGTGACCTCGTCGTGAACACGGTCGGCCATGGCGGCTTCATCCTGGCTGCGGGCAACTGTCAGACCCAGCAGTTCCTGAACAACGTCAACGCCGGCAACACGCTCAATAACTCTGCCGCGAGCACCGCCTGGGGCACTACCGCGCCCGTGACGATGAGCTGGACCTTCGGGTCCAACGACCAATGGCAAAGCATTTCAACTTCGCTCATGCCCTCCTCAGTCCCGCTCCCGGGGGCTCCGACCGTCGCCACCTCGGCGGCGTCGGCTGTGACTGCCACCAGCGCCACCCTCAACGGTTCAGCCAACCCTAACCTCGACTCGGCCACCGGCTGGTTCCGGTACAGCACCACCAACCCGGGCGCCTGCGACGACCTCTTCGGAACCCGGCTGCCCCCGACCGGGGCTGGTCAGCCGATCGTCAGTATCTGCCCGGGAAACGCTTCGGCGCCCTACTCGCGCACGGCCATCGGGCTGAGCCCGGGGACGACCTACTTCTACTGCGCCCTGGCGAGCAACGGCGCGGGGCTCGCGAACGGCACGGTGATGTCATTCACCACCTTGGCCCTGGAACCCTTCGTGAGCGGCTACGGCTACCGGCGGGTCATCGACGTCGTGGAAGGCAACGTCTCGGCGGGCCCTCACGCCAATTTCCCAGTGGCGGTCTGCGCCACGCTCCCCGACCTTCGCACCACGGGGAACGGCGGCAAGGTGACCGACTCGCAGGGCGACGACATCATCTTCACGGCGGGCGACGGCACGACGCCCTTGGCTCACGAGGTCGAGACGTTCGACCCGACCACCGGCCGGCTCGTCGCCTGGGTGCGGGTACCGAGTCTGGCCACCCCCTCCCGGTTCCTTCTGTACTACGGCAACTCCGCCGTCACCACATTTCAGGGCAACGTGACCTCGAACGGCGTGGTGGGTGTTTGGGACCCGAACTATCGGGGCGTCTGGCACCTGAAAGAGACGACGGGGCTCGGGGTGGCCGACTCGACCCAGTACTCGCACCCGGGGACGAAGCTGTCGGCCACCGAGCCCAACCCCGTCGCGGGCCAGGTCGAGGGCGCCCAGTCGTTCGACGGCGTCGACGACTACGTCAGCGCGGGTGACATCGGCGGCGTCTCCACCGCGGGAATGTCGGTCGCCTTCTGGGCGAACTACACCGCGCTTCCCGGCGACTGGGCCGGGCCCATTGCCAAGTCGACCAGCGGCACGACCGATTCGTTTCAGTACGCGATCGGCGCGGGGGGGACGAACCAAGACGTGTCGATCAGCACCAGCGACGCGCTCATCCAGACGAACGGCCTTTGCAGCTATCCGCTTGCGGGGAAGACCGGGGCGTGGCACCACTTCGTGGCGGCGTGGAGCACCGATTTCGGCTGGTGCAAGATGTACGTCGACGGAACCCTTCAGGCGTTCCAGAACACGCCGGTGGCCATGAACCCGGCCACGACTCATCCTCTGACATTCGGGCGCACCTATGGCGGCTCCCCCGCGGCCGTCCAACTCGACGAGGTGCGGGTTTCAGACGTCGCGCGCTCAGCCGATTGGACGGCCACCGAGTACGAAAACCAGAAGTCCTGCGGAACTTTCGTTGCCGTAGGCCCCCCCACCTCACCGCAGCCAACGAAGCTGGCGATCTCGGCGCAGCCGTCGAGCACGAGTGCGGGCGCGCCGATTGCGCCGGCAGTCCAGGTGACCATCCAAGATGCCTTTGGCAACACCGTCACGAGTTCGACGGCGGCGGTGACGGTCGCCATTGGGACCAACCCGGGAAGCGGAGCGCTGAGCGGGACGGCGACCGTCAGTGCCGTCGCGGGCGTGGCGACGTTCTCCAACCTCTCGATCGACAAGGTAGGCACCGGCTACACGTTGGTGGCTACTTCCGGGGGCCTCACCGGCGCCACCAGCGTGGCGTTCGACATCAATCCTGGCGCGGCCTCGAAGCTGGCCTTCACCGTCGGGCCGACCACCAGCACTGCGGGCGCCGCTATCGCCCCGGCTGTCGTGGTGACAGTCGAGGACGCGCTGGGCAACACGGTGACGTCGTCCACCGCCAGCATTACCGTGGCCATTGGCGCCAACCCGAGTGGAGGACTTCTCTCCGGCACCAACCCCAAGAGTGCCGTGGCTGGAGTCGCCACCTTCAGCAACCTGTCGATCGACAAGTCGGGCATCGGGTACGCCCTGACGGCGTCCGGTACGAGCCTCACCGGCGCCACCAGCGGGAGCTTCAACATCGGCGTCGGCGCCGCAGCGAAGCTGGCCTTCACCGTCGCTCCGACAAACACCACCGCGGGCGCCTCCATCGCCCCAGCCGTCGCGGTGACGGTGCAGGACGCCTTGGGCAACACAGTGACCTCGTCCACCGCAACCGTTACCCTCGCCATCGGCACCAACCCGAGCGGCGGCACGCTCTCCGGCACCAACCCTTTTGACGCATCCGCCGGCGTCGCCACCTTCTCCAACCTCTCGATAGACAAGTCGGGAGTCGGCTACACCCTGACGGCCTCTTCTCCCGGCCTGACTTCCGCCACCAGCCCCGGCTTCAACATTGCCTTCGGAGCCGCCAACAAGCTGGCCTTCAGCACAGGCCCCTCCACCACCGTCGCCGGCGCCTCGGTGGCCCCGGCTGTCGTGGTGACAGTCGAGGACGCGCTGGGAAACACCGTCACGTCATCCAGCGCCAGCATCACCCTGGCCATCGGCTCCAACCCGGGAGGCGGCGCCCTCTCCGGTACCAACCCGAAGAGCGCGGTTTCAGGAGTGGCCACGTTCAGCAATCTCTCCATCAACAAGACGGGAGTCGGCTACACGCTAACGGCCTCGTCCGGGGCGCTGACAGGCGCCACCAGCAGCACCTTCGACATTGTGCCGGGCACGGCCACCAAGCTGGCGTTCTCAGTGGTGCCCGGCAGTACCACCGCCGGCAGCAGCATTACCCCTGCCCTTGTGGTGACGGTGCAGGACGCGCTCGGCAACACCGTGACGTCGTCCACCGCCAGCATTGCCGTGGCCATAGGCACCAACCCGGGCACCGGCACTCTCTCCGGGACGTCACCCGTCAGCGCGGTGGCGGGAGTCGCCACCTTCAGCAACCTCTCCATCGACAAGACGGGAGTCGGCTACACCCTCGTCGTCTCCTCCGGAGGACTCACCAGCGCCACCAGCGGCCCCTTCGACATTGTGCCGGGGGCTGGCAACAAGCTGGCCTTCACCGTCCAGCCGGCCTCCACCACCGCCGGCGCGGCCGTGACGCCCACCGTGACGGTACAGGACGCCCTCGGCAACACCGTCACCTCGTCGGCTGCCAGCGTCACCATCGCCATCGGCACCAACCCGGGAGGCGGCACTCTCTCCGGCACCAACCCGAAGAGCGCCGTCTCGGGCGTCGCGGCCTTCGCCAACCTCTCCATCGACAAGGTGGGAGTCGGCTACACCCTGACGGCGACGGCCGCCGGACTCACCTCCGCCACCTCTGCCACCTTCAACATCAACCCCGGAGTGGCCACGAAGCTGGCCTTCACCGTGCAACCGCTGGGCACCACGGCGGGCGGGGCCATAACTCCGACGGTGACGGTACAGGACGCATACGGCAACACGGTGCCCACCGCCACGCCTTCAATAACCATTGCCATTGGCGCCAACCCGGGCGCCGGAGTGCTGTCCGGCACCAACCCGAAGAGTGCAGTGGCGGGCGTCGTTTCCTACGCCGACTTGTCCATCGACAAGACGGGCACCGGCTACACCCTCACGGCGTCGGCTGGAGGACTCACCGGCGCCACCTCCGCCACCTTCGACATTACGGTGCTGGCGGCCTCCAAGGTGGCCTTCACCGTCCAGCCCACCAACGCTGGCGCGGGCGCCACCGTTGCCCCAGCCGTGGTGGCGGAAATTCAGGACACCTTCGGCAACGTAGTCGCCGGCTCTTCCGCCAGCATTACCCTCACCATTGGCGTCAACCCGGGTAGCGGCACCCTCGGCGGCACGGTGACGGTGAGCGCCGTCAACGGAGTGGCCACCTTCGCCACGCTGTCGGTGGACAAGGTGGGAGTCGGCTACACCCTCATTGCCTCGGCAGGG
>JAHFDQ010000449.1 GCA_023248915.1 Archangiaceae bacterium
GCCGCGGTGCGGGCTCACCGGGCGGCTTCCGTGAGTGCGTACGTCTCGCAGGCCGTCGAGAAGCAGACCCGCAATGACAGCATGGAAAGCCTCATCGCCGACATGAAACGCGAGCGGGGCGAACCATCCCGGAAAGCGCACGAATGGGCCAAGCGCGTGCTCGGGCTGTAGTTCTGGACGCGGGAGCGCTCGTCGCCATCGAGCGGGCAGATGCGCGGATGCTCGCGCTCTTGGTCCGCGGCCTTGCAGCGGCGACCTTCATCGTTCCGGCGACCGTGCTTGCTCAGGTCTGGCGCGACGGAGCGCGGCAGGCGCGCCTATCGAAGTTCCTGTGTTCGAGGCAGGTCGAAGTCGTTGCTTTCGACGAGGCCATGGCCAAGGCGAGCGGAGCATTGTGTCGCCTGGCGGGCACGTCTGACCCCACCGACGCTTCGGTGGCCGTGTTGGCTCGCGAGCGGCGCGCGATCGTCGTCACTTCCGACCCAAGCGATATCTCGCGGCTCGACGCGTCGCTGGAGCTTCACTCTCTGTAGTGAGGCTTCGCGCTCGAGTGGCCGGCGCCTCTACCGGGCCATCAGCTCGATGAGCATTCGCTCGAGCTGGAGCCGGGGGCTGCCGTTCCGCTCGGACACGGCCACGAGCGCCTGATCGACCAGGCTCTGGCGCCGGTGCAGGGCCGCGGCCGGCACCTTCGCCGCCGCGCCTCGCGCGAGCTCGACCAGGTCGGCGTTGACGGGTGAGGCGCCGCCGGCCCCCGCGACGGCCACGTCGCGAACCCAGGTGGCGAGCACCCGGAGGCACTCTTCGGCCGCTTCGCGCGAGTCGCCGAACTCTTCGGCGAACTTGAACCACGGCCGCGCGTCGTCGCGGGGCAGCGCTTCGAACTGCTCAATGACCTCGCGGCGCCGGCCGAGCTGCTCGGCGTCGAGCTCGAGCGCTCGAGCCAAGCTCCCGCCGGCCAGCGACGCCGCCAATTGGGCCGCGCCCGCGTCCAGCGAGTGCTCGGCCTCGAGGCGCTGGGCGAGCTGCGCCCTCGACAGGGGCCCAAACTGAATCCGGGCGCACCGGCTGCGCATGGTGGGCAGCAACCGGTCGGGTGCGGAGGCGAGCAGCACCAGCACCGTGCCGGACGGCGGTTCTTCGAGCGTCTTCAAGAAGGCATTCTGCGCCGAGGTGCCGAGCGCCTGCGCCTCGACGACGATCGCCACCTTGCGCGGCGCCTCGAGGGCCCGATAGGCGAGCCGTTCCTGCAAGGCCCGAATCTGGTCCACCTTGATCTCGCGCGACGGCGTGTGATCGAAATCCGACCGGCCCGCCAACCCGCGCGCGACCTGCTCGGCTTCCGGCATCACCCAGGTGACGTCGGGGTGGTTGCGCCGCTCGATGCGCCGGCAGGGGCCGCACTCGCCGCAACCCACGCCGGGCTGCTTTTCGCAGGCGAGCGCTTGGGCGAGCCCGATGGCCGCCGCTTCCTTCCCGACGCCCGCGGGGCCGGCGAACAGGTAGGCGTGGTGCAGCGTGCCCGAGGCGAGCGCCGCGCGCAGCGCCTCGATTGCGCGGGGTTGGCCGGTGACGGCGGCGAGCGTCATGGGCCGTTCATGAATCGACTGGCCTGACGAGTCAACCCCGGACGTGCAGAGCCAGGCGCCCTATCGCCCGGCCTCCGGCGCCGCCCCACCCGACACGAACCGCGCACCGGGCAGTCGTCGCACAGGCTGGGCACCGGTCGCACCGGGCAGGCGCCGCTCATGCCGTGGTGGCAGAGCGCGAAGTCGAACCGCACCGGTGACGCGCCGGCTCGACGGTGTCACCACCATCTGGTCCACATGGGTCGTTCCCCACGCTTCCAGAACCTCCACAAGGCGACCCCCGTGATGAGCGACATCCCGACGATGGGCGAGACGAACACCGCAATCAACAGCCCCCCGGCAGCGAGCGCGTACCAGGCGGACGAGGGACTTGGCCGACCGCACGATGTAACGTCGTGACGCCGACAATGCGCTCCTCCGCTGTCTGCCGAGGGTTTCGCGACCCCGCCTGACGGGCGCCGCCCAGTTCCCGGCGCGGCCTGGTGAATGGAATCTCCCTCGCGCGAAAAGAGCGTGTGCTGGGAATTCAAAGTATCATCGTTCAATCCGAATTGGGGGATTCCGTTGCACCCGCTTTTCTCGTGCGATCCAGCTAGCCCTCTTCACGGCGTGGCCGGTTTCCTCCGCGACCAGCGCATAGTGGCTGGGTGTGGCGCCAACACCGGGAGCACACTCTTGCCAAGGACTGCGCCGTGATCTTCCTCGCTGGAAGCCGGTCGGAGGGGCGATGAGGCGGCTCGCTCTGGCCCTTCTCTGGATCACGGGGTGCTCGTCCGAGCAATCGTACCCCGACGCGGGTGCCGACTCGGGCTTCGCCGTAGGCGTCCTAGACTCTGGGCCGGGAGCCTTCGACGCGGGTCCCCAAGCACCGGTGTTCTGGCGCTTGATACACCATGTCAGCGGCCTAGGGACTGAAGACGAGCTCATCGACCTGATCGACGCCGGTGTTCAGGTCATTTCTCCAGTTCAATCCGACTTCCAGGTGCATCAAGTCGTCGCGTGCGGCGATGGCGGCTTCACGATCGCCAATCCTCCGGCCGGACCCATCTACATCGGGCTCGGCAGCACCTACGTCGTGACGAGGGAGCCGAGGATCGACTTGAGCGTGCACGATTTGGGCCGCCGAGGCCTCGTGGTCAGTGATGGGGGAACCAGCCTGTCACTGTCATTGAGCGGACTTGATCCATGGACCTCATCCGATCAACTCGAGCTGCTGAGCGGAGGTGCCGGGATTCGGGCGACGTTGCCGCTGCCCTTGGGCCAAGGAGTGACGGCAGCAACCGTGCCACTTTCGGTGAGTGCGCTCATTGACTCGTCCCAGGGTGACGTCGTTTACGCCGGCCAACTTGCGTGCAGGCCCCTGGCCCTGGACGGGGGAACGTTTTCGTCCTGCCCGCTCGTGAAGGCAGGAATCCTTCCCGCCACGACCTTGATCGACCACTCGCAGAATCAGGTGGCCGTCGCCCTGACCGGCCCTCCGCAAGGCAGTGCGGTCATCGACTGGCCCCGAGGCGACTGGGGCGTGCTGACAAGCTTGGTGGCTCCCAATGCCTCTCAGAGCACCCAGTATCTGTACATCGGCCCAGTTCCGTACACGGCCGATTTCGGCGCCTACGCGTCTCCTCCCGAACTGACGACGTTGATGGCTCAACCACCGGCTCCTCAGGCAGTCACAGGAACGTTGAGCTTCGGAAACCCGTACCCAGCTACCTGGCCATTGGTGCTGCAAGTTTACCAGTACTTCTCGGTTACCCTGCACGGCAACACTTCGTACGTGACCTGCGGATACTCGGACCTTCTGACGCGCCTTGAAGGTGTGCCCCTGCGGCCGCTCCTTTCGCCACCCGCCGGCCTCAAAGTCAACAATCTGGACGGAACGGTTCCCCATACGGTCGTGGGCCCGGTGCAAGTGTCCTGGGGACCGCCCGCCATCGGAACCGCTACGGGGTACTCGGTCGAAGTGCTTCAAGTCGTTCCGCCCAATTCCGGCACTCTGGTCTGGGTGGGGCGGGTTGTGACATCGGAAACGAGCGTGACGATTCCCGGGGCCTTCATGGGCATCGGCAACGTGTACGTGTTCCAGGTTCGGTCCATGAACTTCGGGGGAGTTTCCTTCTCTAGGACGCCGTTCGAAACCGCCTTTCCTGCCCTCTGGGCAATTGCGTTCTCCGGAGCCGTTACTTTGCAGTAGCCACGGTGAGGGCGACCCGGTCTCCGCGCTCGCCGCAACCCACGCCGGGCTACTTCTCGCAGGCGAGCGCCGCGCGCAGCGCCTCGATTGCGCAGGGTTGGCCGGTGACGGCGGCGAGCGTCATGGGCCGTTCATGAATCGACTGGCCTGACGAGTCAACCCCGGACGC
Organism: Archangiaceae bacterium; assembly: GCA_023248915.1. Classification (GTDB taxonomy): domain Bacteria; phylum Myxococcota; class Myxococcia; order Myxococcales; family Myxococcaceae; genus JAHFDQ01. The sequence goes on from JAHFDQ010000449.1 coordinate 3,950, forward strand.
GCTGGGCCAGGCGCCCCATCGCCCGGCCTCCGCCGCCGCCCCACCCGACACGAACCGCGCACCGGGCAGACCTCGCAAAGGCTGGGCACTGGGCGCACCGGGCAGGCGCCGCTCATGCCGTGGTGGCAGAGCGCGAAGTCGAACCGCACCGGGTCGGCGGCGTCGACCCACCGGAGCGACGCGGTGATCTCCTCCGCCGTCCGCCAGCCCAGATCCCGGCGGGACGTCAGGCCCAGCCGGCGGGCGACGCGGCGGACGTGGGTGTCGAGCGGAATCACCAGCGCCGAAGAAGGCACCGACCGCCAGAGCCCGAAGTCCACGCCGTCGGGGCCGCGCACCATCCACCGGAGAAAGAGCAGCAACCGCTTCGCCGCGCCCGGGCCTGGCTTCCGAGGCAAGAGGTGGTCGAGCCCGCGCTCGGGCCCCAGGGCTTTCCGCAGCTTGGGCAGCGGCGCCGCCTCGCGCAGTCGCCGGGTGAAGCCGAACAGCGCCGCGCGCAGGTCTCCCTCGAGCTCGAGGGCCTCGGCGAACCAGGCCTCGAGGCTTCCCTCTGCCCGAAGCGCGGCGCCCATGCCCATGAGGAGCACGGCCACGTCGGTGCCGACGTTAAACCGGTAGACGAACCCCTCGAGCAGCCGCCGCGCTCCGCCGACGTCGAGCCGCCGGACGAACTCCGCGGGCGACGGCGCCATGGCCGCGAGCAGCCCTTCTATCTTCGGCTTGAACAGGCCCACCCTGCCGTAGGCCAGGGCGGCCGAGAGCAGCGCGGCCACTTCGATGTCGGCGCGCTCGCGGTACCGGTGGGGCAGCTCGACCGGGTCTTCCCGCACCCTTGCGGTCCGGTCGGCGATGGCGGCCAGCGCTTCGAGCCCGGGCGCGAGCGCCCGTGCGCCCTTCGACGTCACCGGGAAAGCTCGCGGACGGCGTGGCCGATCTCGGGGAGGATCAGCTCTTCCATCGCCAGTCGCGCGGCCTGGGGCGAACCCGGCAACGCGAAGACGATCATCCCTTTGCAGGTGCCGGCCACGGCCCGGGACATCATCGCGGGGCTGCCGATCTCCTGGAAGGACATGATGCGGAACAGCTCGCCAAAACCGGGCAGCTCTTTGTCGAACAGCTTCCGCAGCGTCTCGACGGTGCTGTCCCGCCGGCCGATGCCGGTGCCGCCGCTGAAGATGAGGGCGCGCGCGCCCGACTCGGCCGCGGCGTCTACCGCGGACCGAATCTGGTCGGGCTCGTCCTTGATCAGCCGGAAGCCCACCACCGTGTGGCCTTCCCACTCCAGCGCGGTGCGAATGACTTCTCCGCTCTCGTCGTGGGCCGCGTCGCGGCTGT
>JAHFDQ010000450.1:0-1556 GCA_023248915.1 Archangiaceae bacterium
AGTGGGGTGCTCTTCGGCTGCGGGCCAGGCACGACGACGGTCGGCGGCGGCGGGGGCGGAGGAGGCAGCGCGGGTGTCGACGCCGGGGGCGGTGGAGGTGGCGGAGGCGGGGGCAGCGGCAGCGTCGGCTGCACTGACAACGACGGCGACGGGTACGAGGGAACGGGCGACTGCTCGACCGTCCCCGCGGCTTCGCTCGACTGCGCCGACGGAGATCCGATCATCCACCCCGGTGCGACCGAGACGGCCAACGGCAAGGACGACGACTGCGACGGCAAGATCGACAATCACATCGCCACCCGCGACTACGACGGCGACGGCACGCCCTTTCCGCAGGACTGCGACGACGACAACGCGCTCATCGGGCCGACGGCGATCGAAGTGGCGGGCGACGGCGTGGACAACAACTGCAACGGGGTCGTGGACGAAGCCCCGCCCGCCGAGTGCGACACGGGAGCGCTCGGCGCTAGCGCCGCCGACTTCGCCAAGGCGATCGGCATCTGCCCTCTCGCCAACGGCGTCGAGGTCCTCACGAGCGCGTCCTTCGCTACGAACGCCCTCGAGTTCGCGCCCGCGACGGCCCGCTCGATCCGCGCCGAATACGGCTCGCACTGGGTCAAGAAGCATGGCGACAAGATGGTCCTCATCTCCACCGGCTTCGCGAAGGACACTCTCCAGGACGCCAGCTTCAGCCCTCAAGACGGAAACAACTTCGGCGTGTCGACGACTCACCCGCTCTACTCGGCCCCCCGGTGCGCGGCGCCGGCGACCACCCCGAAGGCCAACGACATGACCGACCTCAAGCTTCAGCTCAAGGTCCCCGCGAACGCGAACAGCTTCAGCTTCCAGTTCAACTTCTTCTCGGCCGAGTACCCGGAGTACGTCTGCACGGCCTTCAACGACCGGTTCATCGTCATCCTCGAGTCGAAGGGGCTGGACAAGACGAAGCTGCCGAACGCGGGCGTCGGGCAGTGCGTCGTCGGCACCGCGACGCCGACCTGCAACATCAGCTACGACAGCACCGGCCAGCCGGTCACCATCAACAACGGCTTCTTCGACGTCTGCGTCGCCGCGTCCGGGACAGGCTGGTCGGATGTCTGCACGAAGCCGCCGAGCCTGCTCGACAAGACCGGCTTCGAAGTGGGCGACCCGTACTGCTACTCGGGCAGCTACCAGGGCGGCGCGGACTGCATCGTGGGCGGCGGCACCGGTTGGCTCACCACCAAGGCGCCGGTGGTGCCAGGAGAAACCATTACCCTCCGCTTCATCATCTTCGACGAGGGCGACGGAATCCTCGACTCGGCGGCGCTCATCGACAACTTCAAGTGGGCGACGACGGCCGTCGTGGCGCCGACGACCGACCCCGGCATCAACTGAACCAGCGCCCGCGGCCAGTACTGCCCTGGCCGCCTACAGCCCTTCGACGATCCGGAACTCGACCTTCACGGGTTGACCGGGCGTCGCGTTCGTCAGCTTGTCGCAGTAGGTGCCCTTGAAGACTACCTTGCTGCCCGTCGGATCGTAGGTCCAACTGTCCGCCCCCGAGGGAATCGACG
>JAHFDQ010000450.1:1566-5244 GCA_023248915.1 Archangiaceae bacterium
TCGACGCCCCGTCGAAGATGACCGAGAGGAACTTCGGGTCGGAAGGGGTCGCGTCGAGCGTGTAGGCACAGGGGTCGGCGTTGCCGACCATGCTGCCGATGGCGGCCAGCGCCGCGGCGAGCGCCGGACCGTCGGCCGCCTTGTAGTAGGCGTAGGTGCACTTCAACGTCGACTGGACGCAGCTGCCGGCAGTGCCGCCGCACTCGGCGTCGGTACCCTTCGGGCAGGTCCGCTCGCGTCCACCCGCGATCGCCGCGGACGTGAGCACGTCGGCCGCGTCGCCCGTCGCCGCCGCGGCCTCGGCGCCGAACCCGACCACAATCGTCTGGATGCCCTTGGCGCGCAGCGCCGCCACCTCGGCCACCAGGCCGTCCTTGTCGAGGCACAGGTTGTTGCCCGAGCTCGAGCAGGGGGTGACACCGGTCGAGGTGCACTTGCATGTGTTGGGGTCGTTCACCGGGTTGCAGTTCGGCGAGCCGTCGGTGAGCAGCAGGATGAAGTTCTGCCGATTCTGGTCCTGGAGCCGCGCGTAGCCTTCCAGCGCTTGCAAACTAAGCGCGGTCGGGGTGCCGCCGGAGGGCGTGATCTGCGTCTGGATCTTAGTGTTGATCTCACCGGCGGTAATCGAGAGATCGGCCGAGACGTCATTCGACTGGTTCAACTCGACCCCGGTCGCCGGGAAAGGGCTGATCGACGCGGCCCCACAGGCGGCGTTCGAGGGGAACGGTAGCAAGCCCATCCGCGCCACGGTCGACCCCGCGCCCGTCAGGAAGGTGTTCATGGCGTCGCGCAGGTCCCACATTCGCGTGCGCGAGCAGGCGGTGCCGACGCACGAAGTCGTCGCGCAGCCCGCGCAGCCCGCGACCGTCGGGTCGGCGGCGAAGTTCATCGACCCCGACTTGTCGAGGACGATCATCATGTTCGGCTTCTGCTGCCGGGAAATCACCGTCTTCGACTGGGTCGTCTGGGCGATGGCGATCGGGTCGACCGGTTCGAAGTCGTAGGTCTGACACCCCACCGACGCCGCGGCGGCCCCGAGGACCACCGCCGTGCTGAGGAACTTCACGCGCGTGCTCATGAGTTGCCGACTCCGCCTGCCGGTGCCCGCCGCCTTTGTCACGGGGCAACCGGCGCAGTGAAGAGATTCGTAAGGATACCTCGCCCGACATGCCCCGCCAACCACCAAGGATAAGGTGCCCAAGCCCGGGGAAACCTTACGGCCGGCGGGTGCCCCGTCAGAGGCTCACCGTCCGGGCCCCTTCCGCGAGCCGCCAGATGGAAGCCAGGCCCATCGCCTCGTCCAGGCGGCCGGCCAAATCCGCCGCCGACAGGCCGCAGATGCGCAACGTGGTGTCGCAGGCGATGACCTTCGCTCCCATTTGACGCGCCTCGGCAAGCATCTTCGCCGGGTTCGCGACGCCCAGCCCCTCGGCCCGGGCGCTCTCGGCCATCTCCCGCTCGGACCTCGGCGCGCCGAAGCTGTCGCGCGAGAGCGCTCGCAACGCGTCGAACGCCAGCACGAAATACACCTCGTCGCCCATCGCCGCGGCGGTGATGCCCATCGACGCCGCCTGGAACGCGGGCTCGAACGTGCCGCTGGAAAGAAAGAAGAGGACCCTGCCGGCCATTGACGCGAAAGCGTACCAGACCGACCGAAACGTGGGCCCGCGCTTTCTCGGCGAGAACCGTGGGCGTTAGCCTGCTAGAGTCTCGACCCCAGGCCGACCTCCCGGAGCAAACAGCCATGTCGCGTCGAACCTGTTGGGGGCTCGGAGTACTGGGGCTCGCCCTCTCGACTTCCGCCGTCGCCACCGTCGTCGTCGCCCAGTCCCTAGAAGAGATGGCGGCGGCGGCGCCGGTCATCGTCGTCGGCAAGGTGGGCCAGGTGCAGTCCCGCTGGGACGAGGCCCGGGCTCGCATCTACACCTACGCCGAGATCGCCTCGGGCGAGCACTTGAAGGGCGAGGCCCCCAAGACGTTCCTGGTGCGCCAGCCGGGCGGCGAGGTCGGCCCCATCGGCCAGCAGGTGTCGGGGGCGGCGCAGTTCGAGGCGGGGGAAGACGTCGCGCTGTTCCTCGAGAAGGCGCCCGACGAGGCCGGCGTCTTCATCGTCTACGCGATGGCGGCCGGCAAGGTGCTGTTCGAGACGTCGCGCGTGGGCGAAGTTCGCGCGGTCCGCCACTTGGAGGGCTTGGCCTTCTACGAGCTGTCCGCCACCGCCAAGCCGCGGCTTCGCCAGAGCGGCCCAGACGACCTGGGGACTCCGGCTCAGTTCCTTTCGCGCGTCCGCGCAGCCGTGGCCCGTACGAGCGGGAGCCGCCCATGAAAACGGCCTTCCGCCTGGTGGCGCTCGCGTCGCTCTCCGCCTCGGCCATCGCCCTCGGCACGCCGAGCGGGAACAAGTGGTTCCCCGCCAACATCCCGGTCGGCTACAAGGTCTTCACCCACTCGTCGATCAACGGCGTGTCGAACTTCTCCGGCGAGGTGTTGCCGGCCGTTCAGCGGGCGTTCCAGAACTGGACCAAGACCAAGGTCGCCTGCACCAAGTGGAACGTCAGCTACCTCGGCCAGTACTCGACGCCGAGCGGCACTGCCGCCGTCAACGGCAATGACAACCAGAACCTCGTCATCTGGCTGGGCGGAACGAGTTGGCGCTACGGGTCGTCGACGCTCGGGCTGACCACGACGAGCTACTACTCGGGCAGCGGCGAGATCTTCGACGCCGACATGGAATTGAACAACAATGAGCTCTGGTCCTCGACCGGCGCCGGCAACGCCACCGACTACGAGAGCGTCGTGCTCCATGAGGCGGGCCACTTCCTGGGGCTGAACCACACCAACAACGACACCTCGGCAGTCATGTACCCGAGCATCGCCCCGGGAGACATCAAGCGGGCGCTGGCGACGCCCGACCTCAACGACGTTTGCAACGTCTACCCCGGCACCGGCACGCCCGGCAGCCAGGGGTCGGGGTGCCTCGCCGACGGCGACTGCGCCACCGGCCTGAAGTGCCGCACCGTGTCCGGCAGCACGACGTCGCTCATCTGCACCGTCGTCTGCACCACCGCCACCCCGACCTGCCCGACCGGGTACACCTGCCAGGACGCCAACACCGGCAAGGCGTGCCTGGTGCCGGTCGGGGCTCCCGACCTCTGCAAGTTCTGCCTCTCGGGCTCGGGCTGCTCGACCGGCAGTTGCGTCAACGACGGCCAGCACGCCTGGTGCACCACCACCTGCACCAACTCGGCCGGGTGCGGCCCCGGGTACGACTGCGTCAGCCTCCAGGGGGGCGGCAACGTCTGCGCGCCGCAGACCGGGTGCGCGAGCCAGTGCACCCTGCCGAGCGATTGCGGGCCAGGCTACGGCTGCGTCTCGGGCCAGTGCGAGGCCTCGGGCAACGTGGGAGACCACTGCGAGGCCTCGGGCTACTGCAAGGCATGCAGCGTGTGCATCGGCACCAACGCTTCGGCCTTCTGCCTCGCGTGCTGCGGAGGCGCCGGGGCGGGCGGCACTTGCAACGCCTGTTCCGGAACGACGTGCGGCGCCGGGCAGCTCTGCTACGGAATTACGTCGAGCACCGACAAGGTGTGCGACACGGGCGGGGGCGGAGGAGGCGGGGGCGGAGGAGGAGGTGGCGGCGGTGGAGGCGGGGGCGGTGGCGGAGGAGGAGGTGGTGGC
>JAHFDQ010000451.1 GCA_023248915.1 Archangiaceae bacterium
GTCCACCCCTGCTCGAGCACGAAGAGCGCGCGCGGCGTGAAGAGGAACAGCGCCGCCGCCGCAGTGGCCAGGTGGCCGGGCTGGGCGTAGGCGATGAAGCCTGCCGCGGCCATCATCGCGAACAGCTGCGAGTACCGGTAGTCGCCCGCCAGAACGTACCCGGGCAGCGCCAGGAAGAGGGACAGCGGCGGGTACGGGAACCCGAAGTTGAGCCTCCCGTTAGTCGAGAGGCCCTGCCCGTAGAGCGTCGAGCTGCCGTAGATGTCGGGGAAGGTCATCGCGTACGGGTTCGACCCGGACAAGAGCGCCCCCGCAGCGTCGCGCTGGAAGACGTAGACGTCGATGAGCGGGCTCGGCGATTCCTGGATGAGCCAGACTCCGAGGAGGAAATAGGTGACGAGCAACACCGGCACGGCCAGCCGAGGCAACCACCGGCCGTTCGACAGCCAGGAACCGCCCAGCGCCAGGAGGATTGCCGGGGCGGCCAGGAAGGGCATGGCGCTGCCGGCGGGCAGGTAGAGCCCCGGGCGCGCCGTGAAGAGTCGGTAGAGCTGGAAGGCCAGGCCCGCGCCGAGCGCGACGACCACGGCTTCCTCGCCCAGCTTTTCGATGAAGCCCAGGCGGGGGGAAACGACGCCCAGGACGCAGAGAACGCAGGCCAGCGTCAGGAGCAGAATCGAGTCCGGGTGGAGGTTGCCGCCGCCCAGTTGCACCGCGAGACCGAGGGAAACCGCCGCTCCGGCGAAGGCGATCGCCGGGAACACCACGCGGGACTGTTCTCCAGGGCTCTCTTCCGGCGCGCCCGCGCGCGTCACTGGGGGCGCTTCCACCATTCGCGCGAACCTCGCACACGCGCCTCGCCACCGGCAAGGAACCGATGCCCAACCTCCGCTCGGGGTGAACGGAACTGGCGGCCGAAAAACCGCTACGCTTACGCCGTGGCGTGCGACTGGAAGCAGGTTTCCTTCGGGCAGACGGGGCTGACCGTGACGCCGCTCGGCCTGGGGTCGAGCTACGGGCTCGGCGCCGCCGACGTCGAGCGCGCGTTCGACCGCGGGCTCAACTACTTCTACTGGGGCACGTCGCGGACGAAGCCCTTCGGCGACGGGCTCAAGGCCATCTCGAAGAAGAACCGGTCCCGGCTGGTCCTGGTCGTCCAGAGCTACAGCCGGCTCGGGTCGCTGGTGGGGCCGTCGCTGAACCGGGCGCTCAAGCAGCTCGGCACCGACTACGCGGACCTCCTCTTGCTCGGCTGGTGGAACCAACCTCCTCCGCCGAGAATCCTCGACGCCGCGCTCGAGCTGAAGTCGAAGGGCAGGGCTCGCGCGCTGCTCATCTCCTGCCACAACCGGCGCACCTTCGAGCGTTACGTCGACGACCCGGCCTACGGGGGCATCATGGTCCGCTACAACGCGGCCCACCCGGGCGCCGAGACCGAGGTGTTTCCCGCTCTGTCGCGGCGGCGCGTCGGCGTGGTGGCGTACACCGCCACCCGATGGGGAGCGCTCCTCGACCCGAAGCTGGTCCCCGGCGGCGAACCCGCTCCTCGCGGCTCGGACTGCTACCGGTTCGCCCTGAGCAGCCCCTTCGTCGACGTCGTCCTGTGCGGGGCGAGCGACGGCGCAGAGCTCGACGAGGCGATGGCGGCGCTCGACCGGGGCCCGATGTCGGGGGACGAGCTGGCGTGGATGAAGCGCGTCGGTGCCCACGTGAAGGCGCACGTGCCGCCCGCGAGCCGGGGCTCGCACCTGGACCTCATGGACAAAGTGAGCTCGCTGGTTTCCGGCTCGTGAGCCGGGCCCAGCGGCTCAGCCAAACTCTTCCGGGCGATGCGTGGCTCGTCGCGCTTTCCGTCTGCGTGGCCGCCTGCGGGCCGAAGCCTTCGCCACCCGATGCCTGCCGCGCGGGGCCCGCCCGGCTCGTTTCCGACCGCCCCGCCGTCGTGCTCAATGCCTACTACCTGCAGGAGGAAGCGACCCGGGCCCTACGGTCGGGAGCAACCGACTCGGCCGTCCTTGAGGAGGTGCTCGGCAAGGCGGCGACGCTCGGAGCGGCGGCGGTGCGCACCAACGCCTTCAACGACGACCCGGCGAAGGCGGGCGACTCGGCCATCCAGGTGGCGAAGCTTCAGTACGACGAGGTGGCCTTGCGCGGGCTCGACCTGGTGCTCGCCCGCGCTCGCGCCCACGGTTTGAGGCTGGTGCTGCCCCTCGGCAACTACTGGAACGACTACGGCGGCACCCGCCAGTACGCGACCTGGGCGGGGCTCGCCGCCCCCCACGAGGGCGACGAACGCTTCTTCACAGAGCGGGCCGTCATCGACCACTACACGCAGCACGTGACGACGCTCTTGAACCGGGTCAGCACCGCCGACGGGCTGCGCTATGGCGAACACCCCGCCGTGCTCGCCTGGGAAATCCTCAACGAGCCCCGCGGCCGCGGCCTCGACCCCGATGGAGCGCAGATGCGGGCCTGGGTGGACGAAGTGGCGGCGACGGTGAAACGGCTCGCGCCGGCGCACCTGGTTTCGACGGGCGAAGAGGGCCTCGAGGTGAGCGCTCCCCAGTCCGACGCGGCCTTCTGGGCCGCCGCCGCGCCCGCGTCGGGGCTCTTCGGCGGCGGGTCGAGCTTCGCGCTGAACCTCGCCTCGCCCTTCGTCGACCTGGGCAGCGTTCACCTCTACCCCGAGGCCTGGGGAGTGCCTCTGGCGCAGGTGGCCGAGGCCGGCGCGCGGTGGCTCAGCCAGCATGCCGAAGCCGCGTGGTTGCTCTCGAAGCCACTGCTGCTCGGAGAGTTCGGCCTCCGTAACGACGGGCTCGCGCTGGACGACCGCCGCGCCATCTACCGGGAATGGTTTGCCTGCACCGAAACCGCGGGCCTCGCCGGAGCCGGCCCCTGGCTCTTCGCCAACGACTCGCGCCCAGACGCCTGGGATGTGCACACGTTTTACTTTCTCGATGGAACCGATCCGGCCGACCCGCGCAACCGGTACGCCGACATTGTGCTCGAAACAGCCCGAAACCATTGAGCAATTCGCGCAACTACTGGCGCGCAACTCCGCACCGCCAGGGGCGAGAACCTCATAGGTGCGCGGAGGTCTCATCATGTCCTACCCAGGCAACGCCGGTACCTCGTTGGTGAAGCTGCTCGCCGGCCTGGGCTGCGCGCTCGCCCTAGGCTGCGGCGGAACCAGCATGCAGCTCGGCGACGACCCCGGAAATTCCAAGTCCGCCACGCCCGGGTCCGGCAGCGGCGACGGGGGCACTGGTGGTGGCGGTGGCGGTGGTGGCTCCCTCGGTTCCGATGCCGGCGCCCTGCCTCCCCCGACTGAAATCTGCGGCAACGGCATCGACGACGACGGCAACGGGCTCATCGACGACGACTGCGACTGCACCCTCGGCGACTCCCGCCCCTGCTACCCGGCCGCCTCGGGCCAGGGCGTCGGCGTCTGCCACGCCGGAGTGCAGTCCTGCGAGCCCAACGGCGAGCTCACCAAGTGGGGCTCTTGCGTCGGCGCCGTCGTCCCCTCCGCCGAAGTCTGCAACGGGGTCGACGACGACTGCGATGGTCAGGTGGACGAAGCGCTGGTCCAGGCCTGCTCGACGGCCTGCGGCACCGGCACCGAGACCTGCTCGGCCGGCGCCTGGGGGCTGTGCACCGCGCGCCAGCCAACCCCCGAAGTCTGCAACGGCCTCGACGACAACTGCGACGGCCAGGTGGACGAAGGGCTGGTCCAGGCCTGCTCGAGCGCCTGCGGTGCGGGCTCGATGGTGTGCTCGGCCGGCGCCTGGGGCGCCTGCAACGCCCCGCAGCCGGGCGTCGAGGTCTGCAACGGCCTCGACGACGACTGCGACGGCCTGGTGGACGAAGGCTGCCCGGTGCTCTGCATCAAGTCGCCGGGGCTGACCACCTGGCAGATTCACCAGGGCCAGGGTCCGATGTGCTTCGGCACCACGTTCTCGCAGCACGGAGCCACGGGAGAGTACGCCTACGCGTCGATTCCGCCCGAGAACGACTCGGGTTGGGCCGCGCACGCCGCTCCCAACATCAGCTTCGACGACCCGTCCACCCTGTGCGGCACTTGGTGCACCTGCCTGAACGGCGGCGACTTCACCTACTTCCAGACCGAGCTCGATGTGCCCGCGGGCTACGCCGTCAACAGCCTGGTGGTCAGCATCGCCAACGTGGACGACGGGGTTCAAATCACCATCTTCAACTCCGCCCACCCGGGGGGCGTCGTCAGCGCCGGCTCGTACGCGTACCTCGGCGGCGGGTCGACGTCCGACCTGGCCAGCTACATCGTCAGCGGGATGAATCGCATCGTCCTCACCCACGTGGACGATTGCTGCTCGGTTCGGCGCATCGCCAACGCCACCATCTCGATGAACGGCACCAACGTGAACCCCTGCCCGTAGGTTCCGCTCACACCGGCCGTTCCAGCTTCTCGTGCAGCACGTCGGCCGCCCGAGTGGCGAGCGCCATGATGGTGACCTGGGGGTTCACCGCGAGCGAGCTGGGCACCACGCTGCCGTCGGCGACGAACAGGCCGGGCAGGCCGAACACCTCGTAGTCCGGCCCCACCACGCCACGCCTCGGCGAGCTGGCCATGCGGCAGGTTCCCAGCGGGTGGAACGCCATCAACAGCCAGTCGAGCGCCGCCGGCCGCGATTGGGCGAGCCGGGCCAGGTCCGCCGAGGAGCGGATGATACGGTGGCCGTGCAGCCCCGGGTAGACTTCCCTGGCGCCGCCGGCGAGGAAGATGCGCGAGAGAATCTCGGTGCCGCGCAACAACCGCGCCCGTTCCTTCTCGCCCAGCCAGTACAGGACGCGGGGCTTTCCGTCGGCGCCGGCCACCACCCGGCCCCGCGAGTCGTCCTCGACCATCACCCCGAAGCTGGCGACCTGTTCCAACCTTTCCATCACCTCCATCAGCTTCCTGCCGACGAAGGCGAACTGCACCGCCGCGATGTCGGGCCGCGGCGTCGCGCCGAGGAGGAGTATGCCCTCGTCCTGGAACTCGTCGCTGCAGTACCCCTGGGGGATGGCGTTGTAGCCGTAGATGTCCTCGTCGAAGAGGGCGCTCACCATCGTCGCGGGGTGAATCGACAGGTTGCGGCCGAGGTGCGGCGACTTCACCCCCTGGCGCTTCAGGAAGAGCGGCGACATCAGGGTGCCGCCCGCCACCACCGACGCCCGCGCCTTCACCTTCACCTTTCGCCCACCCTCGACTG
>JAHFDQ010000452.1 GCA_023248915.1 Archangiaceae bacterium
CCGTGGCGACGTAGTACCTGTTCCAGGCGACGCTGTTGCCGGCATCGCCTCGGATGACGAACGCCCAGAGGTCCGTGCCGTCGGTGATGAGCGGCAATCCCGAGTTGGCCGCCAGGCCGCCCTCCGGCCAGGCCGGGGCAGCCTTCGGCGCCCACGCCGTACCGTCGAAGACCGAGAGACTCAGCGCAGGGGGAGGGCCGGTGACACCCACCGCGAAGACGGCCGTGTCGTTGAGCCGCGCCGCACCCCAGTTGGTCCGGCTGACGTCCGCTCCGTTCCAAACGAAGGCTAGGGGTGACCAGCTCGAGCCGTCGAAGCTGGTCCAGGTGACCCTCGGAAAGTCGAAAAAAGGGTAGTCGTCTGCCATGACCAGGACTTTCGAAGTACCCAGCGGTGCGAGAAAGGAGGCCTGCTGGAACGCCGACAGCAGAGGCGGATTCCCCATCAAGGTCCACGAGGTTCCCGCGTCGTCGAACGAGGCAGAGACGCTGCTCGTCGAGCGGTAGACGCGTGGATTTCCCGCGCCGTCGTCGTCCTGGACGAGGGCCTTCCCCGAGCCATCGATCGCGACCCGCTGGGTGTAGCCCGCGTCCGGGTACTTCAGGTTGTCGGCCACCACGCTGGAACTCCAAGAGATCGTGGTGTCGTTGATCGCGCCCCTCAGACAACGCACGTTTCGATCGCTGAAGAGGCTCGTCGCGTCGTAGTAGACGACGAGGACGACCTTGGAAGCGGCGTCGAACGCGATGCTCAGCGCGCCGCCGTCCGTGGCGAAGGTCCGCCCCGGCTCGAGCTGCACCGTGTTCTCGGACCAGACCGACAGGTCGGCCGAGTACGCGTAGCGGATGAGGTTCGTGTCGGTGTCCCTCTGGTAGAAGGCCCACCAGTAGGTGCCGTCGTAGACCAGCCGCTTGCCAGACGACCCTCGCGTGGCGGAGTCGTTCGCCCCCACCGAGGCGATCGTGTAGGGGCCAAGCGCCTGAGCGGCCCCTACGGCCAGCACCCCCGCCACGACGATTAGGCCCCGCACGCCTGTCAGACTACCCTCCCAGGTCGTTTTTTTTGACTCCCGACGGCGAACGTTTCTAATGGCGCCACACGCCTGTTGCCGCCTGTAGCAGCCGCCCGGGAGGAACCGATGCAGGACGCGACCGCAGCCACCGTCATCGCCGAAGAGCAGGACACGCTGGCCGACGACAAAGACACCGCCAAGGAAGCCGTCTCGACCCACGTGCTCGTCGAGGAGTCACAGGTGGCCAAGCTGCGAGAACTTTCCCGGCGCACCCGTATCGCCCAGAGCGAGTACCTGCGCGAAGCCGTCGACGACGTCCTCGGCAAGTACAACAAGGGCGACAAGGAGGACGCCTAAATGGCGTCCCAAGCGGCCGCGCGGTCCCTCTGGATTCAGCTCGCCGAGCCCGAGAGCGAGGCCGACGGGCAGCCGCGGCGCCCGGGCCTGCGCCCGGTGCTCAACTTCGACTTCAGCGGCCACCTCATTCCGGCGGCGAAACCACGCCGCGCCGACGCCGAGCCGTCCGGCATCAAGGCCGCCATCATTCGCTGGCTGGAACAGCAGCTGTAGCCTTCGGCGCCCCAGCGGCTTCCCGGCCTTCGGCCTGAAGTTTCCCGGTCAGGTCCTTGAAGGACTGCTTGCTCGCCACCATGAAGAAGAGCCCGAACGAGATCTGCTGGAAGATCTGCACCAGCCACAGCACGTTCGCGTAAGCCACCCCGCTGGTGTTCACCACCGACTGCGGCAGGAAGACCGAGAGCGCGACCAGCACGCCCGCCTGGAAGGTGCCGGCGCTGCCAGGAGCGGCCGGAATCATCAGGCCCACCACCAGCACGGCCAGCGTCACGTACCCCTGGAAGAAGGTCAGCCCCATCGGCTGGCAGGTCACGACCGCGGCGCCCTGGCACCCGAAGGCGTTGGCGAGCATCGACATGCCCCAGCCGTTGAGCGCCCAGTAGGTCGCGGTGAAGAAGAAGAAGCCGGCGATGCGCCGCGCCGGGGGCAACTGGTGCATCGCCCCGACGAAGGCGTCGACGATCTCGGCCGCCTTGTCGGCCAGCTTGCCCGAGATTCGCCCGGCCGTCGCCCGCACCAGCCACACCGCCCGCTGCCGCTGCCACAGGGCGAAGAGCAGAAAGCACAGCCCGCCGAAGAAGACGGAGAACATCAGGTTGGCGCCCCACTTGATGTGCCGGATGCCGGCCGAGTCGCCCGGCACGAACAGCATCAGCACCCACAGCATCACCGCGATGATGATGCCGTCGATGATGCGCTCGAGCACCACCGTGGTCATCGCGGCGCTGCGCCGAATCTTGCTGCGCTCGGCGATGAGGAAGGGCCGGGCGAACTCTCCCAGCCGGAAGGGCAGGACGATCAGCATCATGAAGCCGATCGCCGAGGCCTCGTTCAAAGGCCGGAACTTCACCTTCTCGAGGCCGGACAGCAGGTCGCCCCAGCGAAGGGTGCGGCACAGGTGAATGCCGGTGAGGACGAAGAAGTAGGGCACCAGCAGGCGGTAGTCGGCGGCCTTGACGCTGGCCCACATCGCGTCCCAGTTGGTGCGGGCCGAACCGGGTTCGACCGGGTCGAACAGGTGCCGGAAAGTCCACCAGAAGCACACGCCGGTGATGGCGAGGCTCAACCCGAGCTTGGCGGCGCGTTTCAAGATCGCGGCGGTATACCCGTTAACCGTCGTTCAATTCCAGCGTCTCGCCCCTGAGCAGCGCCGCCGGCGAGTCCCGCAACATCGCGACGTACGCCTGCTCGCCTGCTCGGGACTTCAGCTCGGCCAGCGCCTTGCCCAGCCAGTCGCGAGCCGCGTTCGGGCCGTGAAGGTCGGTGGCTCCGACGGCGTAGAGCCCCTCGTCCAGGAAGGCCCGGGCCAGCTTCTTCGCCCCGGCGCCGTACTTGCCCACCAGCGAGCCGACGTCGAGCTGCAACAGCGCCCCGGCGTTGACCGCTTCGGCCGCCCTGCCCTTCCGCTCGAACTCGAAGCAGCGCTCGGGGTGGGCGATGAGCGCCGTCACACCCTTCAGCTTCGCCCGGAAGATGATCTCGGTGAGCGCCGGCACCGGCGAGGTGTACGGCGCCTCGACCAGCACGTACGCCCCGGCGCCCAGGGTGCGCGCGGCCGCAGTGCCGAGGTTTTCGAGGAAGCGGTCCTCGAGGAAGTAGTTCTCGGCGTTCGCGGCCAGCGTCAGCGGAATGGCGGCCGCGGCGAGCGCCTCGCGCAACTCGCCCAGCCGAGCCTTCGCGAGCTCGACCGGGGCGTACTCGGGCCGAGCGTGCGGGCTGGGAGCCACGGTGGAAAAGCCCAGGTCGACCAGGGCCCGCGCCATCTCGAGCGAGTCCTCCAGCGTCTGGGCGCCGTCGTCGACGCCGGGCAAGAGGTGGCAGTGCAGGTCGACGAAGCCGCTCACGCGCCGCTCTCGGAATCGCTCTCTCCCGCCGCGCTCGGAAGCTCGTCTTCCTGCTCGTCGGCCGACCCCCCGCCCACGCGGTACTCCTCGCCCAACCACTTGCCCAGGTCGACCGCCCGGCAGCGGGCCGAGCAGAACGGAAACAGGGGATTCTTGGCGCGGGGCAGGACCGGCTTCCGGCAACTGGGGCAGTGAGCAGGCTTGGACATGGCGAAGTGCGGCAGGGATATTAGGCGCATGGCCTTCCCGCTGCACCGTGTTGCGCTCGCAGCCTGCCTCTGCCTGCTCGCCTGCCGGCCCGATACGACACGCCCCCACCAGGGCCCGCCGCCGGCCCCAGCGTGCGGCGACGGCTTCGTCGACCCGGGCGAGGAGTGCGACGGCGAGAACCTTGGCACCGCCACCTGCGAGAGCCTGGGCTTCGACACCGGGACCGTTTCCTGCGACGCCGAATGCAAGCGGGTGACGGCCGCCTGCGTGAAGCACTGCGGCGACGGCACGGTCGATCTCGGCGAACAGTGCGACGACAAGGCCGGCCCCCTCGACTGCCCGACGTTCGGCGCGAAGCGGTGCACGGCCGCCTGCGCCATCGACGACAGCCACTGCGTCACCCAGCCCT
Organism: Archangiaceae bacterium; assembly: GCA_023248915.1. Taxonomy (GTDB): domain Bacteria; phylum Myxococcota; class Myxococcia; order Myxococcales; family Myxococcaceae; genus JAHFDQ01. The sequence continues at coordinate 4,052 of JAHFDQ010000452.1, forward strand.
TCGCGCCGGCGCCGGCCCTGCAGCTCGCCAAGGGGGGGCCGGCGATCATCGCCGACCTGTCCCCCACCGGCTTCGGCGACCTGGTGGTGGCGGTGCCGAGCTACCTCCGGCTGGAAACCTTCCCCTACACCGTGGCTCAGGGCTTCGTCGCCGGGAGGAAGCTGTCGTTCGGCAGCGTCCCGGTGGCCGCGCTGGCGGGCGACCTCGACGGAGACGGCCAGGTCGACCTCGCCGGCCTCAACGCCGACGGCACCGTGGACCGCTACCGGTACCTGCCCGCCTCGAATTCCTTCACGCCCGAACGCTACCCGGCGCCTGACGGCGGCTTCGTCTGCCCCGCCGCCGCCTGGGTGGGAGTCATGCGAGGCCCCGGCGCGGCGGCCGACGACCTGGTGGCGCTCGGCTGCGCGACCGCGACGAGTCCCCCCACGGCGCAGGCGTTACTGGTCTACCGCGCCGGGGCCACGGCGACGGTGCCGATCCAGCTTCCCCACCTGGGCATCCTCGCTGCGGCGCTCGGAGACGTGGACGGCGACGGGCTGGCCGACCTCGCCTTCGTGGACGGCACCGCGCCCGAATTGAATTGGCTGCGCGCCGAGCCGCCGGGCTTCGCCGCCGGAACGCCCTTGCCGCTTCCGGCGACCCCTTCCGCGCTGGCCGCGGGCGACCTCGGTGGGGACGGAAAACTCTGCCTGGCCGTCATCGAAGGCCCGAACGTGAAGGTGCTCGAGAACACCGGCGCCGCCTTCGTCGAAAGGGCCGCCTTCGCGCAGACCGGGGCGATCGGGCTGCAGCTTCTCGACGCCGACCTGGACGGGCGCCTCGACGTCGTCTGGCTGGACGGCGACACCCTCAGGGTGCGGCGCAACGCCGGCAACTTCGCCTTCACCGCCTACGACGCGACGACCGGGCAAGGCACGCCGCTCAGCCTGGCCGCGGGCGACGTGGACGGCGACGGCGACCCCGACTTCGCCGCCACCTACGGGCAAGGTGCGGACGCGACCGTCACCTACCTGGTCCTGAACAAGGTCCGCTGACAGGGCGATCGCATCCAATTCGCGGCCGCGCCCCGTGATTCCGATCGCTTGGCTCTGCTCGACGCGCTCGCGGGGAAGGGCCGGGGGAAGCTGGCGAAGGCCGCTAGGAACAAGTTGGCGCTGCTGGGCATGTGCCC
>JAHFDQ010000453.1 GCA_023248915.1 Archangiaceae bacterium
GCGGTGGCGGGCCGGGTCGGCGCCGTAGGCTTCGAGCACCGCGCGGTCGGCGCCGGGAATGCGCCGCACCGAGAGGATTTTCGGGGGCAGGGGTTCGAGCGTCACCGGTTCACCTCCACCAGGCGCACCCGCTTCTGGGGGGCGCGATAGCCTGTTCCCGCCGCCTCGCCCAGCTGAGCGGCCAGCGGCGCGAGGTCCAACGAAACGCCGGACCTCTTCTGCTCGAGCATCGCCCCGACCAGGACCGCCAGCCTCACGGCCGCCTCGGCGGGCTTCGTTCCCCGCTCGTGGATGTTCGACATCATGTTGCGGTCGCCGTCCGTCTTGCCCAGCCGCGGCTCGTAGACGAGGTAGGCCGACAGCCCGTCGCCGGTGCCGAGCCCCGGGCGTTCGCCGAGCAGAATGACGGCCACCCGGGCGCCGACTTCCTGGCCGATCTCGTCTTCGAGCCACACCCGGGCGAACTTGGCGCACAGGGGAGTTCCGACCTTCCAGCCGCGCTTCTCGCATTCCGCGGTGAAGGCCCGCAAGAGCTCGGGGCCAGCCCCTTGGGTGGCTACCGCCGAGAGGCCGTCGGCCAAGATGGGCTGGACGTCGGCGCCGCGCTTGGCGTCGCGGCGAAGGCGCTCGAGCGACGCGATGTCGAGCCGCCGCCCGAGATCAGGTCGCAAGAGGAATTCGTGGTGCGACGTCACCCGGGAGGACAGCGGCAGGTAGCCCTGCTTCACCGCCCAGTCGTCGGGCAGCACCGCGGCCACCGCGGCGTGGGCTACCGCCAGCTCGGCCTGGAATTGCAGCACGACGTCGGTCGCGTAACGGGTGCCGACGTGGCCGATGCCGAGGAGCGCGGTCGTGTGCTCGGCGGCGCGCTCAGCGTAGGCGCTCTGGCGGTGCGGCGAGGGGAACACCCGGGCGGGCGGCGCGCGCACCGGCACCGGCGGGGGAGGGGGCGGCAGCGGGTCGGCCGAGCCCAGTTGGCCGCGCAGCGCCGCCATCAGGGTGCGGGTGCGCGAGGGCAGCGCGACCGGTTCGCGGGCGGCGCGTCCGGACCGGCTCATCGGATGACTCCCGGGTCTCCGAAGCGTTCGCCCGGCCTGTCGCCGTCCATGATGCCGGTCGCCGACAGCCAGGCGTCGAACTCGGGCGTCGGCCGCCTGCCCAACAGCCCGCGCACGGTGGGGATGTCGTGGAACGACGTCGACTGGTAGTTGAGCATGATGTCGTCGCCGACCGGCAGCGACATGAGGTAGCTGCAGCCCGCGGCGCACAGCAGCACCTTCAGGCTCTCGAGCTCGTTCTGGCTCATGCCCGAGTGGTAGGTGAAGCAGGCGTCGCAGCCCATCGGCAGGCCCAAGAGCTTGCCCATGAAGTGGTCTTCGAGGCCGGCGCGGGTGATCTGCGGGCCGTCTTCCAGGTACTCGGGCCCGATGAAGCCGACCACCGTGTTGACCAGGAAGGGCTTGTAGCGCCGGGCGAAGCCGTAGCACCGCGCCTCGAGCGTCACCTGGTCGGCGCCGTGGTGGGCCGCCGAGGACAGCGCCGAACCCTGGCCGGTCTCGAAGTACATGAAGTTGGGCCCGGCCGAGGTGCGGCCGTCCTTCATCTTCTCGAAGGCCTCGTCCATCAGGGACACCGAGATGCCGAACGCGCGGTTGCCCTTTTCCGACCCCGACAGCGACTGGAACATCAGGTCCATCGGAGCGCCCAGGTCGAGCGCGCGCATCTGCACCGTCACGTGCGAGAGCACGCAGTGCTGCGTCGGAATCTGGTTGCGGGTGCGCAACGAGTGGAGCGCCGTCAGTATCTCGGCGGTCGACTCGGCCGAGTCGGTCGCCGGGTTGACGCCGATGACCGCGTCGCCGCAGCCGTAGGACAGCCCCTCGCGCGTGGAGAGCAAGATGCCCTGCACGTCGTCGGTGGGGTGGTTGGGCTGCAGCCGCGACGAGAAGCGCCCCGGCAGGCCCAGGGTGGCGTTGGCGCGGACCACCACCTCGCACTTCGCCCCGGCCACCATCAGGTCGAGGTTGGACATCAGCTTCGCGACCGCCGCCGCCATCTCGGGGGTGAGCCCCGGCGAGATCGACCGGATGAGCGGCCCGGTCGTCTTCGCCTCGAGCAGCCACTCGCGGAACTGGCCCACCGTCAGCGCGCGCACCGCCGCGAAGGCCGCCGGGTCGAGCGAGTCGTCGACCAGGCGGGTGAGCTCGTCCTCTTCGTACGGGACGACCGGGTTCTGGCGCAGGTCGTCGAGGGTCAGCTCGGACAGCACCGCCCGGGCGGCCACGCGTTCGACCGCGTCGCGCGCAGAGACTTTCGCTAGGTCGTCCCCCGACTTCGGCGGGTTGGCCTTGGCCAGCACTTCCTTCACCGAGGCGAAGGTGTAGCCGATGCCGCGGATGGTCGCCGAGAGCCGCACCGGCCGTCTCTTACTAAACAGGGTCGATTCTTGCCGGTTTCATTGTCCCGCCCCGGCGAGCGCCTCGAGCCGCGCCAAGGTGCGCTCGGCCCACTCGGGCACCAGCTCGAGGCAGGCGACGCGCCGGCCGAGCCGGACCGCGGCGGCCGGAATCGAACCGCTACCGCCGAACGGGTCGAGCACCAGGGCTCCGGCGGGGGCCCAGGTGCGCAGTAGCGGCTCGAGCGCTCCGAACGGCTTGTGGTGGGGGTGTGCGCCGTAGCGGGCCGCCTCGCCGTCATCGTCGTAGGCGGCCACGACCGCCCAGGGGACGGCCAGCGCCGACGGGGGCCTCTTCGGGGGCGCCCGGCGCAACAGCACCAGGGCGACCTCGTACACCCGGAGGAGCTGCTCATTGCCCTCGCGCTCGGTGGTTCGCTTCGCCCAGACGAACTCGCCTTCCAGGTGGGGGTACCCGGCCGCGCGGGCGGTGGCGAGCAGCGGCTCCTTCCCGAGGAAGTTCGTCCAGAGCACGAGCGGGGCCTCGGGCGCGAGGTGGGAGACCGCCTTGGGCAGCCAGGCCTCGGTGAAGGCGCGGTACTCGCGCACCGACTCGAAGCGCACGGCCGGCTCGCGCTCGACCTTCTTGCCCTTGGGGTCTCTCGGGTCGCCGCCCTTCCGGCGCCGGGTGAGCAGGCAGTACGGGGGATCGGTGACGAGCGCGTCGGCCCGCTCGTCCCCGAGGACGGCCCGGTAGCCGTCGTCCTGGGTCGCGTCGGCGCACGCGCAGCGGAACGTGGGCAGCCCCATGGCGCGTCACCGCCGCTCGGCGGCGAGGTCGGCGTGCTTCTCGAGGAACTCGGAGAAGGTGCCCGGGAAGTCGGTGACGGGTGCGCCGGGCCGGAGCGCCCAGATGCGGGTGGCGACTTCCGCAATCAGCTCCTGGTCGTGGGTGACGACGATGACGGTGCCCTCAAAGCGCTTCAGCCCGTCGGCCAGCGCGCTGATCGATTCGAGGTCGAGGTGATTGGTCGGTTCGTCCAGCACCAGCACGTTGTCCTTCGACATCATCAGGCGGCAGAGCAACAGCCGCACGGTCTCGCCGCCCGAGAGCGTGGTGGTGGACTTCAGGCGTTCTTCCCCGGCGAACAGCATCCGGCCCAAGAGGCCCGAGATCTCCTGGTCATAGAGCTTGTCGTCGAGGCTGCGCAGCCAGCCGAAGCAGGTGTTGGCGGGGGGAATCGCGCCCTGATGGTCTTGCGGCAGGTAGCCGACCGATGCCTGGTGGCCCCACTTCACGTGACCCGCGTCGGGGTGCATCGCGCCGGAGATCATCTTCACCAGCGTCGACTTACCGGCTCCGTTCTTGCCGATGACGCACACCTTCTCGCCCCGGGTGACCAGCGCGTGGAAGGGGCGCACCACGGCCGTGCCCTCGAAGCCCTTGGCGATGTCCTCGATCATCAGGGTCTGCTTGCCGCTCGGCCCGGCTTGCTCGAACTTGATGAAGGGGCGCGCGATGTTCGACCGCTTCAGGTCTTCGAGCTTCAGCTTCTCGATGGACTTGGCGCGGCTCTGTACCTGCGACGCGCGCGTGCCGGCGTGGAAGCGGGCGATGAAGTCCTGAAGCTGGGCGATCTTCTTCCCCTTCTCGGCGTTCTCGGCCTCGACGCGCGAGCGCACCTGGCTCTTCTGCCACACCATCTCGTCGTAGCCGCCGGGGTAGGTGATGATCGCCTCGTAGTCGATGTCGGCGATGTGCGTGCAGATGGCGTTCAGGAAGTGGCGGTCGTGCGAGATGGTGACGAGCGACCCCTCGTAGGCATGGAGGAAGGTCTCGAGCCACCGAATCGAGTCGAGGTCGAGGTTGTTGGTCGGTTCGTCGAGCAGCAGCCCTTCCGGCTTGCCGAACAGCGCCTGGGCCAAGAGCACCCGCAGCTTGTAGCCGCCGGCCAGCGCCCGCATCGGTTGCTCGTGGAACTCCTGCTCGATGCCCAGGCCCTGAAGCAGCTCGGCGGCCGCGGGCTCGGCGGTGTAGCCGTCTTCCTCGGCGATCGTCCCCTCGAGTTCGCCCAGCCTCAGGCCGTCTTCGTCGGAGATCGCGTCCTTCGCCAACAGGCGCGCTTTCTCTTCGAGGGCGTTCCAGAGCGCGGGGCTGCCCATCAGCACCACGTCGAGCACCCGGTGATCCTCGAAGCGGAAATGATCTTGCCTGAGTATGCCCAGCCGCTTGGGGCGCCCCACGGTGCCGGTGTCGGGCGCTTCGTCGCCCGAGAGAATGCGCATGAAGGTGGTTTTCCCGGCCCCGTTGGGCCCGGTCAGGCCGTAGCGCCGGCCGGGCGAGAAGCTGACCGAGACGTCTTCGAAGAGCTTCTTGGGCCCGTAGGCCTTGCTGACGGCGGCAACGCTGAACATGGGGGCGGCCTTGTACACGATGGGCTGGCCAAGGGAAGCCGCCCCTCGAGTCCCCTCGCCGACGGTCAGGTCGACCCGTTTCCCTTGGGTCGAACTGTCCGCTTCGCCGCGAGGTACAGAGAGTAGGCGCCGGGAACGCGCTTGATCGCCTCCAGCGTCCTCACGCCCGCGGAACCGTGCAGCGCCAGCAGGTCAGACGTGACCTGGTGAAGAGCGGCCTCGGTCTCGGCCACTTTGCGCCGCGCTTGTTCGAGCGCCTCGCGGGTCTCGGTGAGCTGACCGCTGAGCGCGCTCGCCGCCGCTCGCGCCCCGTCGAGATCACATAGCACCGCCTGGTGGGCCGCGCGCAGAGCCCCGAGCTCGCCGGCGGCGGCGTGGTGCGCCGCGCGCGCGGTGTCGAGCTCTCCGCCCGTCG